>CAYGSW010000007.1:0-46431 GCA_964352535.1 uncultured Granulosicoccaceae bacterium
GCCTTGCCACGAACACAGACAGGCCCGCTGAATCCTAATATTTCGGGTTGACGGGCTACTAGAAAGCCAGCTGTCCCGCCACCACCTTACACGGGCGTAAAAGGAGTTTGATCACCATCCATTGCAGGGGTGGGATCACCGCCTCCGCCTCCGCTACTGCCACCTCCACATCCCGAGAGAATAAGGGCAACACCTGCAAGTGCGAATGGCAATGCGTTGCCAGCGCTGCGACGTGGAATTAATGATTTTGACAACAAATTCTCGCGTTTGATACGCGAATAAAACGATTGTGTAAATAGCAAGATAGATTCCTTTCAGACGTGTAATTGAAAAGTAAGGATGTGCATGTTCATAGCGATGAATAAAGTCACGACAATAACGCACATCAATGGTAACTCAATACGATTCCTGAGTTGTCGCAAGCTGATAAATCAGTGACCGCATCGACGCATCAAATTGGACACATCCTGCATAGCCGCAAATTTTTAGCTGACTGCCAACGTTAATCATCAGGCCATGCTTCGAACTCAGCGCGCTTGGCGGCAAACCATGTTTCCATGGCACCTTCTTTTTGCATCATTGCCTGCATTTGTGCCATGACAGCCAGATGCTCCTGATCCTGTTTCTGGAACATCTCCATTCCATGCGCCTTGCTCAAGCTAACCATCTCTTCAAAGGTCTCCGCCTGGAAAGTCACATCACAGGCGCCTCCAAGCTGTTTACAGGTCATTGTTTTCATGGTGTCAGTTTCTCTGGCTGGCTCACTCGTTTCTATCTGCATCGATGAAATTCACGAGAGCGTTGAACACGTACTATTTCACACGCCTCATGTTATGAACGCATTGCTCTGGCGTGATGTTCCATCAGTCTCACTCAATGGCCACTCACTACCGTGCTGCCCGCACTGTACCCTAGTACCACGGCACTTAACAGACCGTTGCCTGACAGATAGCCACTGTCCCCGGCACCCGAAACCCCGCACGCAGCACCACCTCCGGCAAACAGATTGGGCAATACTCCCCCATCACGACGTTTGACACGACCCGACGAATCAACATCAAGCCCACCTTGCGTGTGAAACAAGGCACCGGTAACACGCACAGCATAAAACGGTGCCGTTAATGGCGCTGACTGAAATCGTCGCTTAAACTCATCCACACCGCTCACAGGCAGATTGCGCAATGTGCCTTGTAGCGCATCAGCAGGCAGCCCAAATCGCCGCGCGAGTGCATCGATATCTTCGAACCGCTCTACGGCACCCACGCGCTCTGCCTGTTTGAAATCTTCAAACTGCCGTGCCGTAGCTGCAATACGCTCATCAAACACTGTGATGGCAGTGCCACCGGGTTGCGAAAGAACAACACGAGCCGCCTCTGAATACCCTTGCGATTCATCCCAGAATCGCCGACCCAGGCTATTGACCTGTATGCCACCCTGGGTAATCACTGCCCATGTAATCAGGATGCCATGCGGTGTTGCAACATTACCATGCCCCTGAAAAGCGCCAAGATGACTTATTGATGCACCCAGCTCTTCGCCCCAACGCACAGCATCACCACGATTGCCGTCATGTCCAAACCACAGCGCGTCGACTATCTCTGGCATATGGCTGGCAACCATCTCTCTATTACCGCCAAACCCATTACACGCAAGAATCAACTTGTTACAGGCAATATGCTCTTGGGTACCATCATCAACCTCAACAGTAACGGCGCGAATGTAATCAGCCTCACAGTGCAAGCTCACTGCACGTCGATGACACGCGATGTCAATGGACTGTGCTTCGCAAGCGGCACGCAGAGCATCAATCAGCTCTGCTCCTGAACGCGTTGGCAAGCCATGCATCCGGCGATGAGAATGACCCGGATAATCAAAATCATCAACCAGAGAAAAGGCCAGTCCATGCCTGGCAATCAACCAGTCAATCACGGGCGCTGCACCTGTGGCCAGTGCATCAACCAGTGCCAAATCGTTTTCGTGATGAGCCTTGAGCTGAATGTCAGCCGCAAACTGTTCAGGTGAATCCTCAATACCTTTTGCTCGTTGAAGCTTTGTTCCGGCTGCCGGTATCAAGCCAGCTGAAAGAGCCGTTGAGCCCTGTGGCACCGCATCAGCTTCCACAACCAGCACCTGTTGTCCTGCCTCGGCAGCTGCCAAAGCTGCCACCAGTCCACAAGCACCCGCACCAATAATCAGTGTATCGATTTCTATATCCATAACCGGCGCAGGCATGATCACTATTCGCTGTATCGCTTGCCACTGGCGAGCATCTCAGCGGTGCCCAGCAGATCGTTTAGCCCATCAAAATCAAACATATTCTTTGCAAAAGGCGCATTGGATCCATTGGAATGCAGGCTGCGATAGTAGGCCTGTGCGGTATGCGCCAGTGCACGCACTATGCCGCCAGGAAAGATCGCAATGGAAAAGCCCAGCGACTGTAACGCAGTTGCATCGCTTACCGGTGTTGCACCGCCCTCCACCATGTTTGCCAGCAGTGGTATTCTGTTTGAAAATTGTTGTGTGATACGTTGCATCTGTTCAAGTGAGCGAGGCGCTTCAATGAACAACACATCCGCACCGGCGAGTAAATAAGCTTCTGCACGATCGAGCGCCGGTTCCAGCCCCTCAACACCTATAGCATCCGTTCGGGCAATGATCAGAGTATCGTCTGACAATCTTGCATCTGCCATCGCACGAACCTTGCCCATCATCTCAGTTGTCGAAATCAAGACTTTGTCTGCCAGATGACCACACCGCTTAGGATATTTCTGGTCTTCAACCTGAAGCGCTGCGGCGCCAGCACGTTCATACTGACGTATGGTGCGTTGTGCGTTCAGCGCGTTGCCAAAGCCCGTATCAGCATCAATGATAACGGGGATATCCACCCTGTCGGCGATCAAGGCCATGGTATCGGCCATTTCACTCACAGACGTCAGACCAATGTCAGGGCGGCCTAACCGGGTATAGGCTACTGCTGCGCCGCTAAGATACAGCGCCTCAAAACCAGCCTCCCTGGCAAGGCTGGCAGTCAGCGCATCAAACACACCCGGAGCCACGAGAATCTGCTCATCCTGCAGGCGGTGTCTGAGAGAGCTCTGGGTACTCATGCTGCAGCGCTCAGCCAGCCATGGACTTCATCACACGACATGACGTGTGTGACGGTATCCAGTGATAGCAGGCTTGCCTCATGAACGTCTGTTCGAAATGCTGCGCAACCGTCGCTTAACATGATGGTATCCACGTTGCGCACATGAGCATCTCGCAACGTGCTTGCAACACCGCCGTTGGTTACTATGCCACCGACAATTAGATGATCGATACCAGCAGATCGCATCACATACTCTAGCCGCGTTTGATAGAAGGCAGAGTACGCCACTTTCTCGACAGTAAAATCTGCTGGCGCCAGGCTTGCAATAAGCTGATGCCCGAACTCACCGCTGGCAAAATCCCCCTTGCCCAGAAACGGACGCAAGACCTTCAGATGCGGTGCAATCATGGGCTCACCATCACGACCAGGCACCAGTGTAAATTGTGCTGATACATGACTACCACCATGCTGGCGCAACAGAGTCTGTAGCGGAGCAATTCGTTCTGGCAAGGCAGAGATGGCCTCTGATCCCTGATTGGCACGTCCATACGCACCTTCAGGATGCAGAAAGTCGTTCTGCAAATCGATCGTCAATAAAGCGGTACGAGTAAGATCCCAGTCAGCTAGATCAGTCATGAAGTACAGTATCCTGTGTTGTCAGCTTGATGCTCAAAGGGTTGAAGGACTGCCGATGAGCGTGTTACCAAACTCATCCACCCGACCGCACAGCCCCGGCTCAATCAGAACTGTGGTATCGGGTTGGTCCAGAATAACCGGACCTTCGATGACAGCCCCAATTGGCAATGCCAATCGATCATAAATTGCCGTGTCATGCCATTGAGCGTCAATATAGACTTGCCGCGTTGATTTCGGTAAGGGCTGTGGTGCGCTCGTTGATGACCGGCCAAGCGCGCTGTGTGGTGCCAGCGTATGCAAATCGAACTTTGGACGCTGTCCTGTTACGGTACTGCGCAGGTTGATGATACGTCGCACACCATCAGCCAGCAAACGGCCAAAACTCATTGAATAGGTTGCGTCAAACGACGAGCCAATGTCGTGCAGGCTAACAGGCTTGACCACTCCGTCGATCAACGTCACGGGGATACTCACTGCGATGGTGTGAGTCTGTCCCGCGTAGGCCATGTCCAGTTCAAAGCTTGCTTCACTGGATACAAAGCGTGTGTTGGACTGACCGAGAACGCGCATCCCCTGATCAACATGGGTTTGCATCAGTGTGCAAAGCTGATTGACATCCAGCGCTTCCAGCACAGTATTTAGAGTTTGTACAAAGTCCTGACGCATGTCCGCAATGACGCATCCCATGGCACTGGTCACACCCGGATAGCGCGGAATCAATGCCTGCTCGAACCCGACATCGTGCAACATCGCACCCACGTGTAATGCACCGCCACCACCAAACGGCATGAACACAAATTGCTTGGGATCAAAACCACGCTCCACACTCACAAGCCTTATCGCACCCGCCATACGTGAATTGGCAACCCGCAATATGGCTTCTGCCGCTGTCAGACTATCCAGACCCAATGGCTGAGCGACATGATGATCGATTGCGGCCATAGCGGCGGCGACATCCAGTGATTCAAGCTTGCCCCCGATGGGACTGGCCGGATCAATGCGTCCCAACACCACATTTGCATCGGTAACGGTCGGGCGATCATTACCCAGGCCATAAGCCACAGGCCCGGGATCAGATCCTGCACTCTCCGGTCCGATCATCAGCAGGCCGCCCTTGTCCACCCAGGCAATGGAGCCTCCACCTGCACCGATGGTGGTGATTTCGACCATGGGTGAGCGTACAACCAGACCGAAATCGATTGACGTCTGCGCACTGATCATGGACTTGCCATTGGCAATCAATGACACATCGAAACTTGTACCGCCCATGTCACCTGTCACTATATTGGGAAAACCGGCACACTCACCGATATATCCAGCGGCAATAACCCCTGCTGCAGGTCCGGACAAGGCAGTACGAATCGGATATCGGCTGGCGGTTGCGGCTGACATGATGCCTCCGTTGGACTGCACAATCATGAATTCACCAGCAAATCCACCCACCTTCAACGCCTCTTCCAGCCGATCAATGTAGCCTGCCACTTCCGGTTGCAGGTAGGCGTTGAGTGCAGTGGTGGAGAAACGCTCGAACTCGCGAATCTCAGGCAGAATTTCTGAAGATGCCGATACATGCTCGTTCGGCCACAATGCGCGAACGGCAGCAACTGCCAACGCTTCATTGGCAGGATTGGCATACGCATTGGCGAACAATATCGCAACAGCTTCACAGCCATACTCACGCAGTTGTCTTGCGGCATCGCTTACAGCATCCAGATCAACGCCTTGTCGCACCGTTCCATCAGCTAATGTGCGTTCAGTTACCTC
This sequence comes from uncultured Granulosicoccaceae bacterium, assembly GCA_964352535.1. Lineage (GTDB taxonomy): Bacteria > Pseudomonadota > Gammaproteobacteria > Granulosicoccales > Granulosicoccaceae > Granulosicoccus. The sequence continues at coordinate 5,489 of CAYGSW010000007.1, forward strand.
TAAACGGTATTGACGATCCACAACCGGTTCGAAATCACCACGCAGTCCCCATGTACGCGGGCGATCCCTACGGCGCATCTCCAATACATCACGCAGGCCTGCCGTGGTGATGACACCGGTTCGCGCGCCTTTGCGCTCCAGCAACGCATTGGTACCGGCAGTGGTGCCGTGCACGACAACAGCAATATCGTTGAGCTCGTCGACGTGTATGCCTATGCCAGCCAGAAAACCATCGGACTGGTCAGGGCGAGTCGTCGGCACCTTGGCAACCTTTGCAGACCTCTGGGCCTCGTTCAGAATAAAAACGTCGGTAAAGGTGCCGCCCACATCCACACCAACCAGACTGCCCGCACTGTCTTCGCTATGGGTTCGATGCAGCTCAGTTGTGGGCACGGCACGTAAAACTTGCGAATCAGATAGTGTCATGGTTGTTATACTGCTCGCCATGCTGTGCCATAGTGTTCATCAGCGTAAGCCGGTGTCATCAACTCACGCCTCACATCCGTTGCAACACGACTCGGTTGACGCCTTGTGGCGGGGCCAAAACCACCACCTCCCGGTGTCTCCAGCCTGACTGCTTCCCCTGCTTTCAGACGAATACCGCGCATCTTTGACGTCAGCGGTGGCGTCCGCCAGTTTTGCTCGTGCTCGTAATAGAACACGTTTAGAGCGCCGCCCTCACCGCCGGCAATGCCCTTCGGTGCAAAACGGCCACGTTCACCAAACAGGAATGCCTCTGCGCCGCGCTCTTCCAGCACCTCGATCTCGTACACTGCACCAAAACCACCTCGATGCTCTCCAGCGCCCGCACTGTCGGCTCTAAGTGCCCACTGTCGGAACATGATCGGGTAGGCAGCTTCGAGTATTTCCAGAGGCGGAATTGTGGCCGTGGAAATGGGGGCGTTACCATGATTAAGACCATCGCCTTCGATCGAGCCACCATGGCCTCCTCCATAGAAGCTGAACATGACCCAGGGCTTTCCGCTTTCGCGCTTGCCCGCGATCGACAAGGCGTTGATCGTGCCATAGGCATTGGCAACAACCTTGTCAGCTGCCAGTTGTGCAGCCGCGCAGAACACAACATCAATCAAGCGCAGGATAGTCTCGGTGTATCCACCGGTCGGGGCAGGAAACTGTGCTGCCAGTAATGACGGCTCTGGCACCACGACAGAGATGGGGCGCATGACACCGGCATTGGCCGGCAGATCGGGAAACAGGTGCTTGATGGCAACGTAGGCTGTCGCAACAGTGGTTGGCATGGCGATATTGACAGGGCCTGCACACGGTGCTGCTGTACCCGCAAAATCCAGCGTCATTTGATCACCGTGAACCGTCATAGACACGGAAATTTTCAAGGGTGCGTCAGTGATGCCATCATTGTCCAGATAATCTTCTGCCTGCCACGACCCATCGGGAAGAGCACTCAGTTCAGCGCGCATCAGAGCCTCTGCGCGCTTATCCAGCGCTTCGAACGCCGCTTGCACTGTGTCACTGCCATACTCACTCAGCAGCTCGTCCATACGCGTGCTACCCAGCTCAAGTGCACCCAGTTGTCCGTTCAGATCTCCGGCGGCAGACTGCGGCAAGCGGGTGTTGCGCATCAGGATATCGACGATGTCCTGATTCAGTGTTCCAGCTTGCACAAGCCTTACCGGCGGCAAGACGAAGGCCTCCTGAAAGACATCCGTTGCGCCCGGATTGTAGTTACCCGGTACCGCCCCGCCCACGTCATGCCAATGCCCGACGGAGGCTAGATAACAAAATAGCTCACCCTGGTGATAGTAAGGTTGAACCAGGCGCATATCAGACAGATGCGTGCCCCCGATATGTGCATCGTTGAAGATGAAAATGTCACCCTCAGACAGGTTGCCCACGGCTGCATACTTGTCGATGACGGCCTTGACTGCAAACGACATGACACCGACGAATATCGGCAAGCCTGTCTTGCCTTGCACCAGCGTATCGCCAGTTCGGGAATGGTACAAACCATGGCTGGCATCGTGGGCTTCGGCTATGATCGGATTGAAAGCTGCACGAAACAACGTGGCGTCCATCTCGTCAGCGATCTGCTCCATCCGACCCGCCAGTACGGCCAGTGTTATCGGATCTATTGTTGGATCTGCATGAGTGTGTGTCTCGTCAGACAAGTTCTGCCTCCTGTGTTGCACCATGATCTACGTTGGCGTTCAATGACATGCAACGAAATGACATGCAAAGACGATTCAGATCTGACGCACGATCTGTGAGCACACGAGCTCTGGGTACTTGTATCATCAGCAATACCGGTTTAATATTTTCAACATGTTACAGCGCGACTACCCAACAGTACAGTCAAGCGAATGAGCACGCCTTCCGCGGCCGCTCATGCCTGTCTTGCCTGTCGAGATGTACGTGCATGACTTTATCTATCAGCAACTCATCAGCTGCCCCCTCTACTTTGCTTGACAAACTCTGGGCAGAGCACGAAATCCTGCAACGCGACGATGGCACCTCGCTACTGTGGGTGGACCGTCATCTGATACACGAAGGCTCGCACCATGCTTTTGCAGCGCTTGCCTTGCGCGAGGAAAAGGTGGCAGAGCCGAACCTCAATATCGCTGTCACAGATCACTACGCACCCACACGCCTTCGGCTGCACATCGAGGATGAGTGGATTTCGCGAATGATTACAACGCTTTCAGCCATTACCCGGCAGCATGGCATCGCACTGTTCTGTCTGGATGACCCCAGACAGGGCATCGTGCATGTCATTGGGCCTGAGCAGGGCATGACGCTGCCGGGCCTACTGATTAATTGTGGAGACAGTCATACCTCTACGCATGGTGCTTTCGGCAGCCTGGCTTTTGGCATTGGTGCAACTGAGGTCGCGCATGTGCTAGCCACGCAAACGGTGTGGCAGAAAAAACCAAACGCCATGCGCGTTAACATCAACGGCACCCTTGGACCGGGTGTGACGGCCAAGGATATAGCGCTGCACTGGATTGCAACACATGGCACCGATGGCGCACGCGGACATGCGGTGGAATTTGCTGGTGATACGGTTCGCGCACTATCGATGGAGGCGCGCATGACCTTGTGCAATCTATCCATTGAAGGCGGTGCACGCTTTGGCATGATCGCCCCGGACTCCACCACCCTTGCCTACTTGCAAGATCGGCCAATGGCGCCCAAGGCCGATGACTGGCAGCAGGCCAGCCAGTACTGGATGACACTGGTCACTGACCATAACGCCCAATTCAACCAGGAGTGCGATATCGATGCCTCAACCATTGCTCCAACTGTCACATGGGGCACAAGCCCAGAGCAAGCCATAGGTATTGATGAGCGTGTGCCGGACCCTGCAACCCTTGAGCCTGCAGCAGCCGATACCGTACGGAGCGCCTTGTCCTACATGGGACTCAGCGCAGGCCAGAAGATTGCAGGCACCTCGATAGATCAGGTGTTTCTCGGCTCTTGTACCAATGCCCGCATTGAAGACATTCGAGCAGCGGCGGCCATTCTCAATGGCAGACAAGCCTGCGTACCCGGACTGGTATCACCCGGATCCACACTCGTAAAGACGCAAGCTGAAGCAGAAGGGTTGGATCGGGTGTTTATCAATGCAGGTCTTGAGTGGGCAGCCTCCGGTTGTTCATCGTGCGTGGCCATGAACGGTGACATCGTCGCACCCGGAAAACGCTGTGCATCCACGACCAATCGCAATTTCAAGGGACGTCAGGGACGAATGTCACGCACGCACCTGATGTCGCCTGCTATGGTTGCTGCCGCCGCCATTCATGGCAGGATTGTTGACGTAAGGACGATGCCATGAGCGGTTGGACAACGCACGATGGACTTGCTGTCATGCTGCCCATCGATAATATCGACACCGATCAACTGATCCCTGCCCGCTTCATGTCGCAACCCAGATCAGCCGGGTACAGCACCTTTTTGCTACACGATCTGCGGCGGCAGGAAGATGGTGGCCTATCGCCACAATTTGCACTCAATCAACACAGCGACGCCACAATACTGATTACCGGGGAGAACTTTGGCTGCGGCTCATCGCGAGAAGCGGCCGTTTATGCGCTGATTGATAGCGGCATAAAAACGGTCGTTGCCCAGAGTTTTGGCGACATCTTTGCCGCTAATGCCATTAACAACGGCTTGCTGCCGGCAATCGTCAATCACGAGCAGTGGAATGCCTTGCGCACGGCGTTGGGCAACTCCGGACAAGCAGCATCAGTGGATCTGAAAACATGCACTCTGCAAGTTGCAAAAAGCACAATCGATTTTCGGCTCGATGAAACCTGGCGTATCAAACTGATCAATGGTTGGAACGATATCGACCTGACTCGCACCCACACCGACGCCATACAGGCGTATCGATTACGCCGTATGACAAAGCATCCGTGGGCGTTTGCGCAGTTGTCGAAAAAAACCAACCTTGTCTGAGTGACTGATGAGTCTGGCATCGAACAGCTACCCCCGCGTTTTACGAATTATGCGTTTGGCTGGCATCGACGCAGTAGCCGGAATGCTCTCTATTGAAGCGCCATCAACATTGAAGCGACATCGATGCGCCTGGACGTGATAGAGGAAAGCACGTCGTGTAACAGGCGTTTGCGCAACGAGCTGGTGACCGAATCAGAACAAGCTGGTACTGTGTAGACAAAGACGAAATTGCCGCGAGGATAACTGCCCAGCGCAAGGAAACACGATGGAAGATTCAAGCAACAGCATAAGCGATGAAACCCGGCAACCCGAACCGCCGCAATTATCAGCTATTGAGCTACGGGTGCTGGGTGCACTCATGGAAAAACAGCTCACCACACCTGATCAATATCCGTTAACCGTCAATAGCATTATCACGGCATGCAATCAAAAAACCAGCCGAGACCCAGTGACAAACTATCATCAAGGCGATGTTGTACGCACATTGCAGGGTCTGGAAGATAAACGATTTGTACGAAAGGAATACGGTTCTCGCGCAGACAAGTACACCCAGCAGTTCATGCACCATCTGGAGCTGAGTAAGAAACATCAAGCCGTTCTTTGTCTGTTGATGTTACGTGGGCCACAAACACTGAGTGAGCTCAGTACACGTACCCAGCGCATGGAACTGTTCAGCGACAAGGATGAACTTCTTCACTGTATTGGGAGATTATGCGAGCGTACAGTACCCTACGCCATAAGGTTGGGTGCTCAACCTGGCCAGAGGGGTGAGCGATTTGCACATTTGTTCAACGGAACACCTGAGGACGGTTACAGTCATCCAAGAACTGATTCGAGCTACGAGCCATCCGCCACGATGGCTAAAGACGATCAGGACATGCTCTCGCTACTTGAATCTGAAGTGAGCGATTTGAATCTGACAGTACAGGAACTCAAAAGCGACAATAGAGCGCTAAGGGCGCAGCTTGAAACACTGTACGCACTGACCGGGCACCCATTACCCGATTAGGGTGACGGTGGCAGTCAGTCTACACAAGCCAGTCTACGCAAGCCAGTCTGGCAATGCCTGAGGCGGCTGGCCAGTACACGCAGCATTGGCACAATCCTGAAAACTGCCAAACAACACGGTGCAACCGGACAGACCCGGCCCGTAGTGAGCATACTTTCCTGAATTGGTCATGATGTTTTTGGTGTCAGGAGGAAACAAGGGTCTGGAAATCGAACACCAACAGATATCAGGTACCACTTGCGCACCCATGTGTTGTAATTCAGCCAGGGTGCCATCGGCTTCGATATCGATAAGGGTATCGCGTCCGACGGTCAGGATAACGTTCACCCCATTGGCAATGGATTTACCCTGCATGAGCGCTGCAAACCTGCGACACTCATTGGTTGATAAATGGGGGCTACCCAACGCTACAAGGTCAACAGCTTGTTGGTTTTGGTTTAGCTGCGTCCACGCTTTTGCAATATCTGCCCGATCAATTGCGACCGTTGGCAAATCAAGTTCACGGTAAGCGAACGCTTCAGGCGTAATATCTTGAATATGCAACATGGCAGCGCCGGACGTTGTCCCAAATGCAGCGCACAATGCCTTGAGATCATCATTATCAGGTTGCCGGTGAGCAAGACCTTTCAACAAGGGAATGCAATCACTGGCCAACTGACCGATCATCCAGCCCAGTAGTGGCCAGACAGACTCATCGGCATCAACGGGAAGCTGCACATCAATCGCCATCGTTGGCGCCCTCTCGGGTTGGCAATACATACCCACTTCAGGTGCGCGGCCGGTGATGGCCATGAACAGATCCAGAAAGTCCGGGTGCTTGTTGGTTTGTGCACCCAGCACGGAATTGGCGTAGACCACTGCATTGGATTCAGCCCAGGCGATAGGCTCATTGGCTGCCGGGCGATCTGATCTCAGGTACGGCGCACAACTGAACGTCGGCTCGGCTCCCATACTCACATAAGCATCGGCCAATGCCTGAGCAGCACTGCCAAATTCAGTATCAATACCCTGTTTTCTCCAATTAGCATGATCCACTGAAATGGCATTCATTGTCGTGGGAACACGGACTTGCCCACCCATCTGCATCATGGTGTTGGCAAACGCCAGATTCGCAGGGCTTGCATAAATACAACCATCAATATGTGCACGTGTGACATCTATCAGGCGTTTGGCCCCTTGTACAAGCGCCATGATGCATATGCTCTGCATGGCTACCTGCACAGCGGGACCTTCTACCCCATCAAGCCTGTCCTGATCGTGGCGGGTTAATGTCATGGCATCCTTGTTGAGCGGATGAAGCTCAATGACGTTACCGCGTGTTGATAGTGTGTTATCGGTTATGTGCACCTGCGATTCTGAAGTAATCTGATCATAGCTTTGTTGATCAAGCCTGATAACAGCAATGGAGGCGCTGTACATGGTATTGGCGACAATGGCACCCAGTGTAAGAACGTCTTCGGGTTCGCGAAAGATCAACGCAGCCGGTGCTTTTCCAATCAACGAAAGCCCCAGTAACACAGCGCTACCGGTACACGAACCTCTGGACGAGGGCATCAACACCACTCTACCCGCTACAGATTCGCCACATTGTGGATGATGAGCGTCCATGATCACCCCCGTCTGAGCATGAACACCACCCCAGAAACTCAAGGCTACGTCACATACCAAAGCCTGTCCATGCACCACCTGTTGCTGAATGAAACGGTTTATGGTGTTCTCCTGCTGTACTTGTGGGTGGGTCGCCTTGAATACCGTGACGGCAGGGTCGGGCCACTATCAATCATTTGCTGTGATCGTTGCCCTGCCCCATGAGACAACTGGCTTATCAAGCTGCTTTCAGGCAGATTTTTCCAGTATTTTACAGGCATCTCAGAGCGCATGGCGTTTAGCTTCAGGCGCGCAGGATTGAAGATACTCTCGAAGTAGGTCAGCCATAAATCATCCATATTCTCGGCATCAGGCAAGGCTTGCGCTGGCACTGCCGGACCAAATTCCAGCGTTTGCCCATCCCAGTGAGCACACTCCTCAGGTGTGGAGATACTCCAGAGCATGTTGGTGAATCGACGACAGAAGAAGCCAGCCGTTGCACGCAATATCGTGTGATCGGGCTCAAAGAACGCATGATAGTAGTCCACATCGTTTACCCGATACTGACGGAAGCGAACAAACGCCTTCATCTTATGCTGATCCCTGCGCACAGCGCTGGCCATGTGATTGAGCGCATGAATATCATCATCGGTACAGCGCGACATCAGATGAGTTTCACCGTGCGTTAACCGCCAAAGCACACGGTACAACAAACCGAACCGCTGCTCATTGCTATGACAGATTACCTGCTCTGCCAGGCTGACAAAAGCAGCAGGGACTCTGACAGTTGTTGCTGTGCCCTTTTCACTGTTCGGATACTGTTCAGCGACCACTTTGATAGACGTTGAATCAAACAAGTCAGCGTGTGCACTTTCAACACGCCAGCTTATGTTCTCAGGCAGTATGTGCTGCGCAAGGCAAAGGCGTGCCTGAGATCGCCACAAAGGAAAGTCAGCAGGGTGTTCAAGCGAGAAAGACACATGCCCGGACACCCTGTCAGCAGAGTCAGCCATGTGCCAATAAGCTGCTCAGAAAAGTTAACACGAGACTGCCGAGAACAAATCCATTTGTGCCCGGCTACCCATCATGTGGACGCGCAAATCTACGCTATCCAGTAACGTCGATGGCGTCCAGTCCACAGTGTTGACAAAAGGCTTCATACGCTCCACCGAGCGTGAAATACACTTGAGATCATGCAGCCGCAAACGGGTTGCCACGCGTGCCTGTAATATCCTGTCAACACCTTTCACGCCAAGCCCGGGCACACGCAACAGCGACTCTCGGCAAGCTCTGTTGACGTCCACAGGAAACCACTCCCGATGCGCAAGCGCCCATGACAATTTGGGATCCAGATTCAGATCCAGCATGCCGTGGCTGGTCTGGCCGGCTATTTCGCGCGCCTCGAATCCATAAAAACGCATAAGCCAATCAGCCTGATACAGCCGATGCTCTCTTAGTAGATTGGGCGGCGCCAATGGCAACACAGCACTGGCATCGGGTATGGGGCTGAACGCAGAGTAGTAGACACGTTTCATAGCAAAGCGCTTGTACAACCGATCACTGCAATCAAGAATGGTGGTATCGCTGGCATCATCAGCACCCACAATCATCTGTGTGCTTTGTCCGGCGGAAGCGAATGCCTGAGGCTTGCGTGCACCGTAACTGGTGTCGCTTGCCTCCTCGATGGCATTGCGGATGCTCCCCATCGAGCGTCCGATACTGGCATGATCTTTTTCAGGCGCCAGTGCCGCCAAACTGGAACGTGTTGGGAGTTCTACGTTTATCGAAAGCCTGTCTGCGTACAAGCCAGCCTCAGCGAGTAGCTCAGGAGAAGCCTCAGGGATGGTTTTAAGATGAATATAGCCGCGAAAATCATGCACCGTGCGTAATCGTCGGGCCACTTCGACCACTTGCTCCATGGTGTAATCAGGTGACTGGATGATGCCACTGCTTAAAAAAAGCCCTTCGATGTAGTTTCGCTTATAAAAAGACAGTGTCAGGGATACCACCTCGTCGATGCTGAACCGGGCACGTGGTGTGTTACTGGAAACACGATTGATACAGTAATGGCAGTCATACGTGCAGAAGTTTGTCAGCAGCACCTTGAGCAGGGATATGCATCGCCCATCAGGCGCATAGGAATGACAGATACCGGCCCCTTCGGTTGAGCCGACACCTTTGCCATTGAGTGAATGACGAGCGGTTGAGCCGCTGGACGAGCACGATGCATCGTATTTGGCCGCATCAGCCAGAATGGCAAGCTTTTGGCCAACGCGACTCATGCTGTTTTGAAATCGTCCTTGAGCCGCACCGTCATCACTTCCGGCAGCTGCCGGCACAGGCAATGATGCACCAGGATTTCCGCCAATGCCTGTGCCGAACGCCTTGAAATGCAAAACAGAATTATTCACCGAGTTAGATGCTGCAAGTTAACTGTTCATATTACCAGTTAAAGGAGTATAGCAACAACTTGCTGAAAAAGCTGCTGTTCCGCAACGACCTTAGACTGTACCGCCGTGTACAAGTTATTGAGACCACCAGCGTCAGTCAACCCGTACCGCCTCATAGTGTCTATAGACACTCGAACATCAAGCAACCGGTGTGAGCCTGATCATCGATGCAGATGATTCGATGGTATTGATCAAACTGCAAGCACTGGGTTTCTTCGGTTACATGGCAATGGGCTCACATCATCAAGTGCATCACTATCAAATGGCAATAGGTCAAAACCATTGAAAGCACACATTAAAAGCAAATATGCCATCAAATTCACGTGTGACTACGAACCCGCATCAGCCAGCGTGAAGCGCCGTAAGCGCAGCGCATTGCTCAACACAAAAACGGACGATAGTGCCATTGCGCCAGCGGCAAACATGGGCGATAGAAGAATGCCAAAGCCCGGATACAAAATACCGGCAGCAACCGGTATCAACAGCGTATTGTAAGCAAAGGCCCAGAAAAGATTCTGCTGGATGTTCTTTATAGTGGCCCTTGACAATGCGATAGCCTGATGTACACCATCCAGACTACCTGATAGTAGAACCACATCCGCGGCTTCAATCGCAATATCGGTACCGGTGCCTATGGCCAGACCGATATCAGCTTCGGCCAATGCGGGGGCATCATTGATACCATCGCCAACAAACGCCACCACACCCTCTTGTTTGAGCGTCTGGATAGCTGCAATTTTGCCATCAGGCAACACCTCTGCTATCACCTCATTGATCCCCAATGTACGGGCAATGGCATTAGCCGTACCAGCGTTGTCACCTGTGATCATCACAACCTTGACACCCAGCTCTTGCAGCTTTTCGATGGCCAGAGGCGTTGAAGGCTTAATGGGATCAGCCACGGCTATGATGGCCGCAAGCTGGCCGTTAACGGCGGCGTACAAGGGAGACTTTCCTTCGTCAGCCAGACGCATTGACGTGTTTTGAAACGGGACCACCGACACGCCCAGGGCATCCATATACCTGTCTGCACCCACCTGTACGCGAACACCCTCGACATCGGCCTGAACTCCCAGGCCTGTCATGCTATCGAAATCGTGCGCCACGGGCACACGCAGCGATTCATCGTCTGCCGCCATGACAATCGCTCTTGCAATGGGATGCTCCGATCGCGATTCAACGGCTGCCACCTGAGCCAGAATAATGGCTCGATCAAAGCCTTGCGTGACTTCCAGATCTGTCAGTCTTGGCTCGCCCTCAGTCAGTGTGCCTGTCTTGTCAAACGCAACAAGCTTGGCATCCTTCAATCGCTGCAGTGCTTCCCCCTTGCGAAACAGCACGCCCATTTGCGCGCCACGTCCTGTGCCCACCATGATGGAAGTGGGGGTCGCCAGACCCATGGCACAAGGACACGCTATGATCAACACCGCTACCGCATTCACCAGTGCAAAACTCAATGCCGGCGCAGGACCCAGAACCATCCATAACCCGAACGTCAAAACCGCCAATGCCATCACGGCGGGCACAAACCACAAGGTTATGCGGTCAACAAGCGCCTGTATAGGTAACTTGCCAGACTGCGCTTGTTCCACCATACGGATGATCTGCGCCAGCATCGTGGATTCACCAATGGCTGAGACGCATACACTCAGCGCACCACTCTGATTTACTGTGCCTCCCGTTACCAAATCCCCCTGGCTTTTGGGTACCGGTACAGGTTCACCCGTTATCATTGATTCATCGATATAACTTGAACCCTCAATGACCTTGCCATCGAGCGGTATACGCTCGCCGGGACGTATACGCACCACGTCACCTACTACCACGTCATCCACGTCAATATCGATGGCAATCCCGTCTCTCAACACACAGGCTGTCTTGACTTGCAAACCTATCAGTCGCTGAATGGCTTCAGATGTTCGACCTCTTGCCCTTACCTCCAGATAGCGGCCAAGCAGAATCAGCGTAACGATGACAACCGCCGCCTCGTAGTAAACGTTGACAGTACCCGCCGGCAGCACTGACGGCGCAAAGGTTGCCACAAGGGAAAACAGGTAGGCTGCAAGAGTGCCGACGGCAACCAGACTGTTCATATCCGGCGCACCGTGCAGCAACGCCGGCAAACCCTTTGTGTAGAAGTGACGTCCGGGGCCCACCAGAACCGCAGTGGTTAACACGCCCTGGATAACCCAGCTTGTCTGTAGTCCGATGGTTGAATCTATAAGCTGCGCCAGGCCGGGAAGAACATGGCTGCCCATCTCGAGCACAAAGACCGGCACGCCCAGAACAAGGGCGATGCACAGAGATCGTTTCAGATCACTTGATTCAGCTACACGGCGCCTGGCCAGATCAAAATCATTATGGCCTGCGTTTCCTACCAGCGAGGCCTGATAACCGGCCTGCCGAATCACTTCAACAAGTTGCTCACTATTGACATGGCCTTCAACACTTGCCTGTTCAGTAGCAAGGTTGACTGATGCATGAGTGACACCCGGTACATCAGACAACGCGCGCTCAACCCGGCCCACGCACGATGCACAATGCATCCCTGCCACACTGAATGTCACGTGTTGATCAGCAACAACGTAACCAAGCGAGCGTACCGCGTCTACTAACAGCATAGAGCTTACGCCTGACTCAACCTGAATATCAGCACGCTCAGTGGCAAGATTGACGGCCACGCTGACGACACCCGGTACATCACCCAGCGCACGCTCTACACGGCCCACACAGGACGCACAGCTCATGCCTTGTATGGCGAGCTCGACCTGTTGCAAATCACCCGTTGCTGTTGCCGGCACCATGCCAGAGTGGATCCGTTTATCGGGGTTGTCATCGCTAATAGGACGCATAGACACTCGATTCTCCATTTTTGTCAAACGCGAGTACATCATAGTCCATGGGTGTTTCGCTACCCATGCCGGGCGACATCATTGGCATGCCTGGTGCTGTAAGACCAACAATTTCAGGACGTTCAGCCAGTAGACGTTCGATGTCACTCAACGGTACATGCCCTTCAATGACATAGCCATCGACGACAGCCGTGTGGCATGATTTCAACGCCGGATTGGTCAGACCATGCGCGGCTTTGATACTGTCGACGTCATCGTGATCAATTGCCGTGATCGGAAAACCCGCTTTTTCCACGTACTCTATCCATTCAGAGCAACACCCACAGGTAGGGCTCTTGTACACAACCATCGAAGGCATTGCGGTCTCAGAGGACAAAACTGCGCTTTGTGCTGAATCCTGCATAGACTGTTGTGGAGAACACGCGGATACCATTACGCTCAATCCGAGCACAAAGCCCATGGTTGCCTGTTGATGTTTCATTGTGAGTCATTCCGTAATTGTTAAAAGTAATCGTAAGAACCAGCGATGAAAAAAGCAGTCCTGGCACGTTGAGGCCTGCGAGTTTCTATGTACAGGCGATGTGAACAAACAGTCTATTGCTCTTGCGAGCATCCTCATCAGCTAACGTTAACCAGTGTGCCGAGACCGCCAGCGTGGTGTTCCAGTACATGGCAGTGAAAAAGCCATTTTCCCGGATTGTCTGCAACGAACGTAAACCCATACGCTGATTCGGCATCAACAGTGGGCTGTCGATCCAACGTGGTGTCGTCTCTCTACAGCTTGCTCAACGGCACTCGACAGATCAGGCTCGGGAAGTTGCGCATCAGAAAGCGCTAAGGGCGAATCCAGGGAAACGGTGCGAATTGGCGTCTGATTTGAATACGCAAAACGGATCAGCGTGAGCTCTTCGCGGTAGAAGCTATCGCTTAAAACACTATCGGTTCCAGGATCTTGCATCATGTCTGCGATGATATCTTCCCGACCGGCAGCACCAAGGAACAGTCAGACCGATGATGGGAGGACGATAAAGAGGTGGGGAAATAATACCGACCAAATCGTCAGGATCTTGAGGTGAAAGCACGTACCTTGTTACTGTTACGAACGGCTGAAGAGGCTCAGCGCAAGAGACTGCTGAAGCAGACGTTGCAGCACACATCAGCGCACACGCGGTTGAGCAATTATCTTCGAGTTTACAAGGATTCTGGCAGTCGATGGCGTGACCTGGATGGGCGCGCAGTGCCTTGGTATGGCTATGACTCTCATCGCCGTTGCACATCGCCGGGGCAGTTGTATCGCCTTGCGCATGATGTGTAATAACCACAATAGCAAGGGCATCCATGGAACCTGAGTGCTGCTGTGTGCTGTGAGCACCTGAAAGCCTGCCAGCATCAGACGAACCCACCGTCAGGAAGCTCAGGCACAACATGGCAAACACCGACACTAGCGGTAAAAATTTCATCCTATGCCGCTGATTTTTTTGCACTTTTTGATAATTTTGTTAAACTGCCAAAACAGAAAAGTCTTTAAACTGAGATTGGCTGTCTGTGAATGATTCGGCAAGTTGACGGACTACTATTATCTTAATAGTACACGGGTTTTACCGAAGCATTAGCCCAGTTGTGATACCGATACAGCAGCAGCCCAAGCGATAAACGCTGCGGCCGAGCCAATCCCCAGAGTCTGCAAGGCTGATTTCCACCATGACATCAGTGACCAGCGACTCTTTATCGATCCTATCAGAGCAAACGTAATGGCAGTAGCCACAATCGCAATCGTAAAAGGTTGCTCCATACCCAGCATGAACGGGAGCAACGGAATAAACCCACAGACAGCAAATGCTACAAACGTCATCGATGCGGCACGAAAAGGTGCTGACGGTACCGGTGACACGCCATGCTCATCAACCAGCATCATATCAAGCCACAAACTCTCATGACGGGTAATGACCGCAACGGCCTCATCCAGTGACCGACCCGAAAGTCCCTTGTTCTTGAGTATGGTGGCAATTTCCAGTTGCTCACCCTCAGGGTAATCGCGAATATGCCGTTTCTCCATCGTGCGTAAACGCTCAACATTTTCACTATCAGCACGTATTCCGGAATAGTTGCTGGCAGCCATTGAGAACCCGTCCGCAAGAACATTGGCTATTCCCAGTACCACGATAACTTGCTGATCGAACCCGGCTCCTTCAACACCTGCGACGATGGCAAAGGTTGTTACGGCCCCATCGATGCCACCATAGACAGCATCGCGTAGAAAATTGGGGCTATCTGCTGTTGCCGCAAGACGAGCTTCCACATCAGCACGGTCGTGACCGTGTTCGAAAGACTGTCGTTTGTCCAGCCAGCGAAATATCATGGATTACCGCCGCGTACCATGGCAATCTCTCGCTTTAATTCGTCAATGGTGTCAAGCAGGTCAAGTGCAAGGGCGACACCCGCATGGTTAATCTCAAGATCCACTTGCAATCGTCTGGCTCTGAGCAAACGGTCCAGTTCTGGTTGCCGAAAATGCACCCGTACGCTCGCGTCGTATACGACAATCCCATAGTCTAAATAGTCCTGAAGCCCCGATTCATCCAATTGACAGATGCGGCAGATTTCCGCCCGCGTATACAAAGTGTCTGTTGTCAAGACTTCATGGTGGCACGATAAGGCTTCCGGATCTGTTTCATTGCTCATGAGGATCCTCCATTGTCTGTTTTTGGATCAGTCGGCCATAGCGCTGACAGTTTGCGGTACGCATCCTTTTGCGCATCCGTGACCACCTCAGGTATGACAAGTTTCAATAATACATATTGATCACCAGCGGGCTTACCAGGCAAACCCCGCCCTTTCAAACGTAGCCGCTGCCCCGCCTTTGCATTGGCAGGAACTGTCATCTTTACGGCTCCACTCAGTGTGGGCACTGTGACGCTTGCACCCAATGCAGCCTGCCAGGGCGTCAACGGCAAACTCACTGTCACATCACGCCCGTCAAGATGAAAGACCGGGTCGTCCTTGATTAACAGTTCTATGTAGAGATCGCCTGATGGTAGATTTCCGACACCCGGCCCACCTTGCCCCTTGAGTCTGATTTTCTGCCCCTGCCGAACACCAGCTGGCACTTTAACCACCAGCTTTTTCTGTTCATGGCGAATGCTGCCATCAGAATGCATCGTTGGTATTTGCAACGCCACTTCAACCGATGCACCTGCAAATGCATCCTGTATTGAGATCGGCAGTCGTGAGTGAATATCCTGTCCACGCGAATCGACGTGTTGCTCAGTATGCGAAGCGGCGCTGTCACGAAATCGAGATCCGAATATCTGCTCAAAAAAATCACTGTAATCCCCGGAACTCTGCTGGTAATGGTAACCGCCAGATTGTTCGTGCGTGGATTGCCATCCCGGCGGTGGCTGGAAGCCTCCGCCTGACGAGGTCTGATATTGCCTTATGGCATCATACTCCTGACGTTTTTCAGGATCTTTCAAGACGCGGTAAGCCTCACCCACCCGCTTGAAGCGCTCTTCGCTATCCGCTTCCTTGTTCACATCCGGGTGAAACTGTCGCGCCAGTTTGCGATAGGCTTTCTTGATCTCATCCTGACTCGCCGAAGCTTCCAGACCCATGATTTTGTAGTAATCGACGAATTCCATTTTAATGTGCCTGCCTCAGGCTGCCGGAGGATGATTCACCAGGCTCTGCAGCACCTGACTGATACAACCTTTCAACATCGACAGGTTTGCACAGCTGGTCCCCGGGTGTCATGACAGCTGCCGCACCAGCAGCCAGCCCGTATCGAAATGCTGACTCGATGTTGCGCCCACGAGCCAGTTGGTAAACCATGGCGCCTACGAAACTATCACCCGCGCCCACTGCAGATTGAACCTTGACCAAAAACGTGGGCAACCTGACTGTTTGATTAGCACTGACAAGAAATGCACCATGCGTTCCCATGGACACCGCAACATTCCTCGCTTTGCCATCGGTGATTAATTGCCTTGCAACTTGCTGAGCATCACTTTCATCCAGTGTGCAACCGGCTAACTTCTGAAGCTCATTAAGACTGGGTTTGACGAGATAGATTGATTTATGCGCATCCAAGGCTCGGGAGAGTCCAAGTCCCGAACTGTCGACAATCAGGCGCGCACTTTTGGCAAGAACGATCTCGGCAATCCTGGCATAGGTATCATCCGGCACCCCCCTGGGCAAGCTACCGCTGGCCACCACAATATCCTCTTCCTTGAGTGCAATTCCGGACAAATAGGCCATCAATTGTGAATACGCATCACTACTTACGACAGGGCCCTCAGGAACAAAACGATATTCCTGCCAGTTACTTGTCTGCATGACCGTAAACGCAATGCGAGTGGATGACGGATTGCGAAAACAACGTGTGTTGATGCCATCCCGAACAAGTTCGCTGTCCAGCAACTTACCGGTCACACCACCGGACAAATACACTAACTCACAAGGCAATCCAAAGGCACTGAGAACACGTGCCACGTTGACTCCACCCCCACCAGGTGAAATGCGCTCTGCGCGCGTCCTCACCTTGCTGACGGCATAGACCACGTCCGTCTCGGAGGTAATGTCGATCGTCGGATTCAGACAGATGCAAATGATTCTCATGGTGTGTATTAAAAACCTCTCATTGCAATCGTGCTATCCGCGCATTCAGACGGTCCAGTTCATTTTGTGTGACTCTGGCTATTTCATCCAGAACTTCAGCATTCTCAAGTTCAACAGCCTGCTCAGACGAATCTCGATTAAGACCACGTCCTATGTCCTGCTTGATGGCGTCCAATCTCTCCACAAGTTTGTCACGCTTGGTTGTCAGTAGTGTCAACTCTTCAGTCATTTCCATCATTCTTTGCCTCCTGGCCCGGCATTATTGCTGTGCTTTATTATTAATTTACATTGAGGCAAAGTCCGTTGATACACGTCAATATATTGGTATGATTGATGTAACTCTCCGGCAAAAATCAGACTGTATTGCCATCATGAACACACACAAGCCGCAAATATTAGTCATTGACGATGAAGCGCCTGTCAGAAAGGTGTTACGCAAGTGTTTTGAGAGCGAGCACTATTCAGTGTTCGAGGCTGAGGACCGACAATCAGCACTGGATGCCCTTGGCAAACACACCATCGATCTCATCACCCTGGATGTCAATCTTGATGGTGAAGATGGTCTGGCGCTGGCAAAGGAGATTCGCTCGACATCCGTCGTGCCCATCATTATGGTCAGCGGCAAGGGAGAGCTTATTGATACCGTGGTTGGCCTTGAGGTAGGCGCTGATGACTACATCAGCAAACCCTTTCAATTGCGTGAGGTGCTGGCTAGAGCGAAATCTGTGCTACGACGTTCGCAACTGAATGGGAGTATCGCAAGACCTTCGAATTATACGCAAACAGAAGATTGCAAGGACGCAAAACACCTGTGTTTCGACAATTGTGTATTATCCAGCGCATCGAGGGATCTGACATCGCCTGATGGTACACGCTTCGATCTGACCACCAGCGAATACAATTTGCTACAACTGCTGGCCAGTCACGCTCAGCAGGTACTTTCCAGAGACCAGATCATCGACAATGTCAAAGGCACTGACTGGAACCCGACTGATCGCACCGTTGACAACCAGATCGCCAGACTGCGAAAAAAACTCAATGCCATTGGCATTAGTCATGCGATAAAAACAGTGCGTGGGACCGGCTATCAGTTCACCCGACCTGTGATACATCGACACGTGAGTTAGGCCTTAGTCTTATTCACAGCAGACAGAGAAAACGGCCCTCAAGAGCGGGGATCGACGGCTCAGTGCTCAATTTCTCAACTCATTGCCCGGACTATTCATGAAACGCCAAATCCTTTCGCGCCCTCTTTTCCAGTAGCGAATCCTGTTCAGTCGACAATACAATCTGTATTCGGCCAGGCTGCGATCAGCTCCTTCACAGAAATCCGCTACAGAAAAAAGGGTTCGGTGAAAGGATTAGGCCCGGCCGCGCAGGCGTGTCATGAATAGTCCGGGCTAGACCTTTCTGATTCAGCATGCCTATGCAGCGATCGTGACAGTGTCTCGCTTAGTTCATCCATGCTGTACGGCTTTTGCAATAAAAATACACCATCTTGCGACGCTACATTGCTGATATTGAGCTGCTCGGAAAATCCTGATGAAATGACAAACGGCAGTGCCGGCGATTGCTTTCGTATTTCCAGGCTAAGATCCCAGCCCGACAACTTACCCGGCATCATCATATCGGTAAAGACGAGGTTGATTTCAGGATGTTGACGATACAGGACGAGTGCTTCATCAGCCGTTGCCGCCTCTATGACGGTATACCCCATGTGCAGTAATCGACGAATTGTCAACCGGCGCACGCTATCATCATCTTCTACCAATAATATACAACCTTGTCCCTTCTGATACTCTAGCTCACTCGCTGTTACAGACTTCTCGTAGACAGGCTCGCAATCACGCGGTAACAACAAGGAAAACCGCGACCCTTTTCCCAGCTTGCTGTCTACTCTCAGACAACCGCCCGACTGACGCGCAAACCCATACACCATACTCAGCCCCAAACCATGACCACCACTTCTTGATTTGGTGGTAAAGAATGGATCAAAAATACTCGATATATTGTGTGGATCAATACCCGTTCCAGTATCACTGACCGCCAGTTCTACGTAGTACCCAGCGGCAATAGCCAGTAACTCGGCTTGTGATGGAGACAGCACCTTGTTACAGGTTTCAACAGTAACCATACCACCCTCAGGCATCGCATCGCGTGCATTGACAACCAGGTTTAGTAAAGCGCTATCGAGTTGCGAGGGGTCGGTTTTAACAGCCCACAAATCGGGTGACAACGCAGTGTGTAGGGATACTCGATCACCGACGCTGGTGTGCATCAACTCAGACAGATCCATCACAGCATGGGTAATATCCACCCGTTTTTCTGATAATACACGCTGTCTGGCAAAGGACAGTAAGCGTTCGGTTAGCTCAGCACCACGGGACGCCGCCTCTGTGGCTTCGCTGATCAGCTCTTTGTCGGATGCAGCGTTAATCGACATATCAAGTAGTTCAAGGTTACCGGTTATAACCGTAAGCAGGTTGTTAAAGTCGTGAGCAATTCCCCCTGTTAACTGTCCAATGGCATCCATCTTCTGTGATTGTTGCATGGCATTCAACATTCGATTGCGTTCAGTGGAATCCTTGATAATGGCAACGATCTCTAACGGCTCATCGAAACTTGTAAGATGAAGAACCACATCAGTATCGTAGTGTGAACCATCCTTCCTGCGATGACGGCTTTGAAACGCTACGCGATCTGTTTTCCTCGATATCAACGGCTCAATCAATTCGCGAAAGCCTACTTCCGTAAAATCAGTCTTGAGTGCCACGGGTGTCAGCTCCAGCATCTCGTCATATTCATACCCCAGATTTTCAAGCGCACCACGATTAGCCAACGTAAATTTCAGCGTATCTGCACGAAACACATAAATCTCATTGCTCGACTCTTCAATGATTCGTCCAAAACGCAGCGCCTTGTCCCTGTGGATCTGCTGCTCTGTTAAATCATGCAGGATACCGGTGAAAAACGTCTCACCATCCTTTTCATGACGACCGACCGACAAATGAAGACTGAACAGGCTTCCATCAGCGCGCTTGCCCTGCACCAGTCGTCCTTTGCCAATGATGCGTTTCTCGCCTGTCATCAGATGGCGATGCAGATAATCATCGTGATGACGGGCATGTGCATCAGGCATCAACATTTTCACGTTATACCCAAGCATCTGGTTCTCACAATAACCAAACACTCTTGTGGCAGAGCGATTAACATGCTGTATCCGTCCATCTGCGTCTATGGTAATGACAGCAACACCTACCTGCTCCAGGATCTCTGCATGGTCAGCACCTGGCACGGGTGTATTGTCTTTCATGATGATACTTCCCCAACACTGAGGCGGTTTACTATACGCAATTCGCGCCGGAATCGTTCACACCTTATCCACAAGAAACATTGCTTTGGCTCCACGTGCAACGACAAACAAGATGTAGAAACGTCATTATGCAGCAGCGCAATAGTGGTCATGTTGACGTACGTCAAAACACCGATTCTCTCAAGCCTCAGAATCAATCTCACAACCATCGACAAGCAACTGAAGAACCATGAGAATGAATGAAAAAGAGACAGCAGCCATCGTCCAGCTTATTGAACGTGAAGCTGACATGACTATCGCAACCGTTGCGTTAGATGGTTCACCACAGGCGACGACAGTCAGCTTTGTCAATGACGGCTTGACGGTGTACTTTGGCGCCTCGTCTCATAGCCAGAAAGTGAGGAATATCGAAAATGACCCGAGGGTTTCGTTGACAATCAACGGACCGTATCATTTCTGGAAAGATATCAGCGGAGTGTCCATTGATGGGCAGGCATCAGTTGTCACGGATGCCAATGAATTCCGCAAGGTTAGTCAACTGCTGTACGAGAAATTTCCGCGGGTCAATGAATTCGCGAAGGCAGAAACAGAATCAGTCACACTTATCCGTGTCGTGCCAAGCTCCCTTACCTATCTGGACTACCGTAAAGGTATTGGCCATACAGAAAGATATGCAATGTAGACATTCTGTCTCTACGACACTGCTGAATTACCTTTCACGTGATGCAAGGCAAGCAGCCACGGCTTCGCGAAGCTCCTCCAGGGAATACGGTTTTTGCAAAAACGGGCCTGAAACAGCGTCGTCGGGGCGTCGATCAAAGTAGGCTGACGTGAACATAACAGGACACTGTGGGTAGTGATCCTTAACCCACTGGGCTAGTTCATAGCCAGCTTGAGCAGTATTCATGACAATGTCCGTCAGTACAAGGTCAAAACCTGGCCCTGATTTCGCGGCATTTTCCAATCGCTGTATGGCTTCCTTGCTGTCTGCCGCAGATACCGTCTGATAACCCAGGGCAACCAGCCGACGCAAAGTGACCTTGCGGACCGAATCATTATCATCAACCACCAGTATTCGGGTAACTGATTTTTCATCCATAGGCGGAGGCGATTCCTGTTCGGGCTCGGGCACAGTTTGCGTTGATTCAGGTATCGACAACTCATATCGCGGGAAATACACACTGATAGTCGTTCCCTCATCCGGTTGAGAAGCAATATGCAAATGTCCCCCGGATTGACGAACAAAGCCGTAAATCGTTGATAGCCCCAAACCCGTACCTTTGCCGGGTTCTTTGGTTGAAAAAAAGGGTTCAAGCACTCTTACCTTTACTTCCTCTGTCATACCGCAGCCATTGTCCGTCACTTGCAGACAAACATACTGTCCTGACACTAATCCCGGAATGTCTGTTTCTGCATCATTTTGCACAGTCAGATTAGCTGTTTTAATCAGTATTCGGCCACCCTCTGGCAGCGCGTCCCGTGCGTTGAGCGTCAGGTTGACAATCGTATTTTCAAGCTGACTGCGATCGCTGAAAACTGTCCACAGATCCGCCGCAAGTGATGTGGACAGCGTAACGCTTTCTCCAACCGCAGAACGCAGCAGTTCGACGGCTTCCAGAATTTGCGTGTTGAGATTCAGGACCGTTGGCTCCAGCTGGCTCCGGCGACCAAACGCCAGCAAGCGTTTCGTCAATCGACCGCCCATATTTGCAGCCCCTACAGCATCACGAACAAGCTCGAGCTGGTCTTCCTCCTCAAGCTGGAGCATAAGGAATTCAAGATTTCCTTGGATGACACTTAGCAAATTGTTGAAATCGTGAGCAATACCGCTACTGAGTAATCCGACTGACTCCAGCCGCTGAGCATTGTCGAGTTGCCGTTGAGTTTCCAGCAAGCTTGTGACATCACGATTAACGCCGATATAGTGCGTCACATCGCCTTCGCTGTTGTGTATCGGCGAGAGGAACAACTCGTCCATATAGGTCGAGCCATCTTTTCGTGTACTGTTGAGTAGCACCTGCACCGACTCACCACGACTTTGTGCCTGTTCAATCATGGCGTGCGCTGGCTGGTGTATATCCGATTGTTGCAATAGCCTCACGGGCTGTCCAAGCAGTTCCTGGGCATCGTAACCTGTCAATTTGCACCATCCCTGATTGACGTACACCAGTGGATGCCCTGGCAGACGAGCATCGGTTATACTGATTCCTACATCAACAGCGTCCATGGCCTTGTTGCGAAGCTGCAAGTCGTACTGTTTTATCTTGAGCTCTTGAATATCCCTGGCGATAACCAGGATCACAGGCGGTGGCGAACTGGACAATAGTTGCAGTGTCAGTTCTACGCTGTAGGTCAAACCACCTGCTTGTGTTAACTCCGATTCGAGAGTCTGTTTTGCTAGCTCACCATTTTGCAAGGGCTGCAACAACAATTGCAGGGCATCTTCGTCAATCGTCGGCAGTAAATCCCAAAGATACAAGCCTGGTAGTGAGGCCTCATCCAGACCATGCTGTGCACGTGCTGTACGGTTGGCACTGAGGATGAGGTAATTTTTGGCATCTACCACGTAAACCTCGTTCACAGAGTGCTCAACAATCTCAACAAGACGATTGTTCAATACTTTGATTTCTTCCCCTTCCTGCGCCTTGACAGCAAGAGAGTCCAGGGCCGTGGAGATTTCACCCAACTCATTGACTTGCCGTAAATGAGCGGACACATGATAGTGTCCCGTCGTTAACGCACGAGATGTATCCACTAGGCGTGATACTGGTTGTGAAACAAGTTGGTTCATGGCATACCATAGAAGGCCGGTGACTGCCATAACCAGCATGGCACTGGTTAGCGCAACCAGTCTGACTTGACGATGCTCAGCCGCTTTCGCACGGGTGGTGGTCAGTGCCACGAATACCGAGCTGGAGCTGGGCCGTGCGCGATCAATTTTCTCTGGACTACGACTGCCGGATATCGGTGATGTGGTATCAATAATTCCTGCCACCAGTGAGGCATCGTCTGGCTCGTACACATGAAATGAAAGCGATGCAGCACGTTGCGTATCCAGTTGCGTTGGAATCTGCTCTCTGGCAGATGCCCACAGGGGATACCACGAGGTGCTCGAAACCTGAGTTCCTATGTCTTCACTGGCAGTGGACGCTGTCACCGTCCCAGCAGAGTCGACCACCATGGCAATCTGCAAATCAGGCAGTGATTCAAGTGATTCCACTGATGTTACGAGTGTCTTACCCTGACTATTGGCCAGCAGATGATCACTCATGATAGCCATGTGCCCACCAATGGACTGAATGCTATCCATGGTGCGTTGTCTGACCGATGAATCTGCATAATTCATCGATACGACATAATGCGACACAATGATTGCCCAACCGGCAAGCATCGTCATAAAGGGAATGATACGCCGCAGGGTCCACCAGTGTTTCACTCGTGTGAGGTTAAAACCAGAGGATTGCTGGCTATCCATCGATCAATGCCCGAAGCGCTTGCACACCCGGGATAATTGTCACAGGTGTGCAGGTTGGCAAGGTAGGTTCACTGTCGGTTAGGCAAAAGTCCTTCATTCTGATAGATCTTTCCAGTTGATCTGCCGCAAGTCACTCGCCAGCTGCTGCAGCTACGGTATTCAATATATATGGGTACATCAGTGAATTTCCCAACAACACCACTATAGCAGGACATTCTCATGACAAAAGACGAGCAGCTTCGACAATCCGTACTCGACGAACTGCGCTGGGATAGCCGTGTCGATGCCAGCCACGTAGCCGTTACGGCCGCACAGGGCGCTGTCACGCTCACCGGACACGTGGCCTCTTATCCTGCAATTTTTCAGGTACGCGAGGCGGTAAGGCGGGTGCAGGGCGTACGTGCCGTTGCGGACAATCTGCAATTAAAGCTTTCAGCCTCAGACACCAGAGACGACTCGGATATTGCCCTGAGCATAGCGCACGTTCTGGAGCACAACATCAATGTGGCCAACGCTGACATCAAGGCGGACGTCAGCGAAGGGCGTGTCACGCTTACCGGCGAGGTGCAATGGCAACACCAGCGCAGCCACGTGGAGACTCAAGTAGCCCACGTTCGAGGCGTGCAGGCTATCATCAATCAGATAACACTCAGGCCGACATTGACGCCTGAAGATGTCAGGCAGCAAATTTCAGATGCACTTGCGCGCAATGCTGAACTGGAAGCCGCACATATTCACGTGAGTGTTGAGGGTGACGTCGTAACACTCACCGGTAATGTCAAGGCATTCTACGAGCGTAACCTGGTGGAAGCAGCCTCGTGGCACGCACCAGGCGTGCACAAGGTTATCGACAATATCACGGTTGGTTGAGTATGCCGTTTTGGCTCTCGGCCAACGCCACATGCTTTTTAACGTCGACAAAGCTGTCTGGCGTCACCGAAATAGAGTCAATACCTGCAGACACCAGAAACTGCGCAAATTCGGGATGGTCGCTGGGCGCTTGTCCGCAGATGCCCACTTTTGCCCCACTGGTGGTCGCTTCATCAATCAGGTGTTGAATCATCCATTTCACCGCCTCGTTCTGCTCATCGAACAACTCGGCCAGAACATCAGAATCCCGATCAACACCCAATGTAAGCTGCGTCAGATCATTTGAACCAATGGAGAAGCCGTCGAAACGATGAGCAAACTTCTTGGCCATAATCACGTTGGCCGGGATTTCACACATCACGTATATTTCAAGACCCTGTTGTTCACGATGCAGTCCATAATTGGACATGACATCAATGACGCGATCGGCTTCTTCCAGTGTTCGACAAAACGGAATCATCACCACGACGTTAGTAAAGCCCATATGCGTGCGCAGTCTTGAGATGGCCTGACACTCCAGTGCAAATCCCTCACGATAGGCATCCGAGTAATAGCGCGATGCGCCACGAAAGCCAATCATGGGATTGGACTCAGGCAATTCGAATTCATGACCACCGATCAAATTGGCATATTCATTGGTTTTGAAGTCGCTCATGCGTACGATGGCTGGAGCGGGATACACCACAGCGGCAATACGCGCAAGACCACGTGCCAGTTTGTCTACAAAGTATTCACATTTGTCGTCATAACCCACCGTCAGCCGATCAATCTCATCACGTGCTTTGCTGTCGTGCACGTTGTCATAGTTCACCAATGCCATTGGATGGATACGAATGTGGTTGCTGATAACAAATTCCATGCGCGCCAATCCCACGCCATCAACGGGCATGCGCCACCAGCGAAACGCTGCGCCCGGGTTGGCAAGGTTAAGCATGACCTTGGTTTGCGTTTGTGGAATATCATCAAGCAGGATATCGTCAACCTGAAAGGCTACTGCACCATCATAGACAACCCCTTCATCCCCACGTGCGCAAGACAAAGTGACCACCTGATGACTGTGCAGCTGCATCGTGGCATCACCGGCGCCCACAATGGCTGGTAGCCCCATCTCGCGACTAACAATGGCGGCATGCGAGGTTCGCCCTCCATGATCAGTAATGATGCCGGCAGCACGTTTCATGATAGGTACCCAATCAGGGTCGGTGATACCAGTAACCAGAATGCTGCCGTCTACAAACTGCTCTATGTCGTCAGGACTGTCTATCAGACACACCGGCGCACTCACAATAGCCTCACCGACACTCAGCCCCGTTACCACGACAGTGCCTTCTTCCTTTATCGAATAGGACTGGAAGACTGAACCATCCTTTCGTGATTGCACCGTCTCTGGTCGCGCCTGGACAATGGCAAGCTTTCCATCAAGCCCATCGCGTGCCCATTCCATATCCATGGGGCAACCGTAATGCGCCTCAATGATCGACGCCCAACGCGCTAGTGTGAGCACTTCCTGATCACTCAACACGAAACTCCGGCGCTCGTGCCTGGATGTCGGCACGTTCACCGTGGGTGATTCACCGCTGGCGTATATCATCTTCAATTCTTTCGCACCCAATCGCTTCTCAACGATGGGCGTCAGTGAATGATCATCCAGAAACGGTTTGTAAACAACAAACTCATCCGGATCTACCGCACCTTGAACCACATTCTCACCCAAGCCCCAGGCGGCATTGATAACGACCACTTTGTCAAAACCTGTTTCGGTATCTATGGAAAACATGACACCCGACCCACCGCGATCTGAGCGTACCATTACCTGAACACCAACCGACAAAGCCACTTTCATGTGATCGAATCCCTTGACGGTTCGATAACTGATGGCACGATCGGTAAACAGCGAGGCGTAGCAGCGCTGACAAGTTTGCAGCAAGGCCGTAATACCTGTGATGTTGAGATAGGACTCTTGCTGTCCTGCGAAGCTGGCATCAGGCAGATCTTCTGCCGTGGCGCTGGAGCGCACGGCCACATCTATCGATTCCCGACCAGCGCTTTGCTCAAGATCCTTGTAAGCCTGAGAAATCGCCTCCTTGATATCCGATGGCCATTGTGCCTGTAGAATTGCACGGCGAATAAACTTACCGGTATTGGCTAATGATTCACGCCCCTCATCAAGTTTTTCAAGCGCATTCCCGATGGTTGATTCCAGATTGTTTTTTTCAATGAAGTGCCGATAGGCATCAGCTGTTGTTGCAAATCCTCCCGGCACATAGATACCTTGCGATGACAGTGATTGCACCATCTCACCCAAAGAGGCGTTTTTGCCGCCCACCCGAGCGACATCAGAACGGTCACATTGATCGAACGGTAGAATCCATAGCGACTGTTGACTTTGCACAATAATCTCCCAGCATGATGGTGAACGTGGAGACAGCTTGCTATATCGAGTACAGGATTCGATTGATCACGATCAATTTGGACATACAGAATTTGGTAGGTACAGTGTCGAAAAAGTTAGGAATGGCATAGAACTAAACTGGATTATTCATTGAGCCATTACAGAAAATGGGTCTGCGGGGCATGCTTTCCAGTGTGAGGAATCAGGCGGGGTGGCTTTCCGTGTTTCATGACTATCCAAGTTAGATCGCGACATCAACCCAGACAAATAACCACTTGCCGCTGAGCATCGTTTTCCGGGAATCGGATAAGATTACTCGCGCTGGCGCGTCCATCAATTGTTATCGTTGCTATGCCTTGACCAACAGCCGAGGCATTGTCAATATGCACAACCAGACATCCGCAATTGTTGCCCTTGAGAAAAAGCTGGACCTCTTTCCAGTGTTTGGGTATCACAGGTTCAACACGCACAGCATCAGGCAAGAACTCGATACCCAGAATTCCATTGACACCCAACTGCCACGTCCAGCTAGCCGCGCCGGTATACCAGCTCCAGCCACCCCGCCCGACATACGGATCTGCACCGCCGATATCAGCAGAAACAACATAGGGCTCACGAGCATAGCGCATAGCGTCCTCTTCGGTTGACGCATGGTGTATGGGGCTGATCATGTTGAAAACGTCATAGGCTTTGTCACCATTACCTTGCATGGCATAGGCCAGCCCCAACCACGCGGCAGCATGCGAGTACTGGCCGCCATTTTCGCGTATGCCGGGTGGGTAAGACTTGATATACCCCGGATCTCGCAGGGTATGCTCAAACGAGGGGGTTAACAATCGGGCAATGTGATGCTTCCCATCCAGCAAATACCGCTCAAGCGATGCCATCGCTGTTTTCACACGAGCTTCATTGCCAAATCCTGCCAACACACCCCATGCCTGAGCAATCAAATCAATGCGGCACTCATCGTTGTGCATTGAGCCCCAGGGTATGCCCTCATCATCGAAAGCTCGAACAAACCATTCGCCATCCCAGGCATGCTCATCCAGGGCCAGTTTCAGCCCTTTGATATGTTGTTGCCAGCGTGTCACTCTGTGCAGCTCATTGCGTGACCTTGCGATAGGTATCATCAGCTCAATCGTTGCAATATGAAACCACGCCAACCACACTGACTCACCTCTTCCATGGTGCCCAATCTTGTCCATCCCATCATTCCAGTCTCCGGAACCGATCAACGGCAAACCGTGTATACCAACAGACAGCCCATGATCAATAGCCCGGCAGCAATGATCAAACAGTGTTCCCGTACTTTCATGGGTATAGCTTGCATACCGGTCCATCTCATCATCACTTAACAATGGCGCTTTGAGGAACGGTATATCAACATCCAGCAGGGAGACATCACCCGTGGCTTTCAGGTAGCGTGCAGTAACATAGGCAAGCCACAAAAAATCATCGGAGATGCGTGTTCGTACCCCTTTGTTACCAGGAGGATGCCACCAGTGGAGTACATCTCCCTCTTCAAACTGATGAGCGGCTGCCAGCAGTAACTGTTGTCTGACGCGCTGGGGATCTGAGGCAAGACTTGCCAGAACGTCCTGCAATTGATCCCGGAAACCAAATGCACCACCCGCCTGGTAGAAGCCGGCACGAGCATGCAATCGCGATGAAACGCACTGATAGGGTAACCAGCGATTGATCATGAGATCGAAAGCCGGATCAGGCGTCAGAACCTGAACGGCCTGAGTCTGCTCTTTCCAGTAGGAGCTCAGTTGAACAAGCGCAGCATCTATTGAACTTGTGGATGTCCAACGCGACACTATTGAACCCACATCGGCCGTGTTCACACCCTCACCCAGTATAAACACAAGCTCCGTGGATTCACCCGGTGCCAGATCAACGTGGACCTGATAGGCGGCACATGACTCCTTACCGGCCGTAAAATTCCCCCCGAGGTCCGAACGCCGCATGCCATCAGGTAAGTGCATCGGATCAAGTAGATTGACAAAGTCAGCGCGGTCGCCGCTGACACTGTGAGCTGGCAGGCTGGACGATACGAAAGCGACCCTCTGTTCGTGTTCATCGTGCCAGTGATTGCGTGCCAGAATAGTCTGTAGTTCAGGGTCATACGTTGCAACAACGTGGTTTCTTGCTGCATCTGCGATGGCTTCCATAACCCATTCACAATAAAACGTAACCGTGAGGCGACGAATACGTTCATCTCGATTAATCAAGCGAATATGATACAGCTTCACCGGATCATCAACAGGGACAAGAACCGTTAACGTCTGCTCAAGTGCATGGCTGTTTTGGTACCAACGTGTGTATCCAAAACCATGACGCACCTGCACCGCTGTGTCTACATCCTGATTGCAGGGAGCTGTTGTCCAGCATTCTCCGCGAACCTCGTCGCGCATCCACAGTTGCTCACCCTGATAGTCCAGCACCGGATCATTCGACCAGGGTGTCAAGCGGTGCTCACCGCTGTTGCCTGACCAGGTGAATCCCGATCCCGCTTCGCTGACAATAGCGCCAAAATTTTTGTTTGCCAGAATGTTGCACCACGCAGATGGCAACCATCTGCCCGGCTCCAGGTGCATAACGTACTCTGCTGTTTCCGGATCAAATCCACCCAATTCATTATCAAACAATAGATCATCAACTTTTGCTATGGGATCAATACCGATCGGTGCTGCCATGCCGACTGAAGGTATGAGTGGTGTGGGTACGGGAACCCTGTTAAGCACAATCGCAAGCTGCTCTGATAATGAGCGATGTGCGTCGAGAATAACAACCGCCGTAGCAAACACCCGGGCACGAGACTCTGATAACATCTGCGATGCCGGAAAAATGTGCACGCCACCATCCCGGCCCAACCAACTACTGTTACCGGTGGTGCGTAAAACATCCAGAACACGGATACGAAGTGGATCGTCATAACCCGCCTCGCTCAACGGGAAAACGCCCAAGTCAAACTTCAAACCCCGGCGTCGCCAGAGAACCTGAGCACGTACCAGCGTATCGAGTAAAGCTGATTCCGCAACATTATCAACCCTTAGCAACACCAGAGGCAGTTCACCAGAAATACCATAGCGCCAAAGGTAGGACTGATTGGGCAGTGTTATGGAACTAGCTGAAGCGACATCCCTCATCGTGGAATCAGGGTAGATAATCAGTGAGGCAAGCGTCTGCAAGTGCGGAAGATCGACATCGGCAAGCTTCAGTTGAGAAGCTTCTCTTGCAGACAATACTGGCATGTCCTGAAACAACCGATCAACAGCTGGCGGTGCGTAGCGTCTGGACAACTCTCGTACGGCACGACGCTCCTCACCCACAGCAGTCACAAAGACAAAACTGGCAGATTCGCCTGCACTCAACGTCACAGATACTTGCAGGGCCATAATCGGGTCAAGTACCCAGCCGCTTGAACCACTCAGCGATTCCGGTACATCCTGAGTACGCGATAGTGCTGAAGAGCGTCCAAACCAGCAATGACGGTCACTTTCGAACCCGCTGAGTCTGACTTTGGGGTTGTCAGTCACCAGCCGATGCAGCATGATTGGCGCAGAATCTTCTGAACCCCTAGCCTCTCGTGCAAAAGAGATTCCTTGCAGGTCAGTCTCTGCACGGCTTTTGACAAACAACTTACTGAATGCAGGATGTCTATCATGGGCAGCTTTTGGTGCTAGAACTACCTCCGCAAAACTTGTGAATACCCATTCCCGTTCTTGCTGACTTTCATTGACAACGCTGATTCTGCGAATGTCGATATTAACGGATGCCGCGACCAGAGCTTCATATCTGAGGGTAAGGTTATCTCCTCGTTGCACCCATTCAACAGCATGCTGAAAATAGCGTGTTAACGTTTCGAATGGCGAGCCTTGATCTTTCGTCTGACCTAACCAAACGCCCTTTTTTTGCTCATCCGTTGCGTCCAAACCCTGCCTGACATGTATTCGATAACCCAGATGCGCTCTGGCTTGATCTGTGCTCTGGCGAGTCAACGAATAGTCACGGTACTGAAGCACACTCCCGCCATCAGACGATAGTGTCGCTGACAGTTCGCCGTTTCCCAGTAAATGCATATTAGGCACTCTGATGTTTCTGGTAGGCAGCCAGGCTGTCAACGATACCAATCGATGATCACCATCGATCAATACCATCCCATCTGCGTCACCAGACGCCGTCACTGGCTCGTCGGGTGCATCCCAGGGGACACGTTCCTGCAACAGCAATTCAACCGCACGCAAACGTTGGTCTCGTTGTACCAGCCTTGGCATACGATCGTCTTCCAGTACATTGAGCATAGCCAGCATAGACATGCCTTGATGGTGCGCCATCCAGGTCGTCACAAGCCGACAGGTATCAAACGTTGAATGTCGATCCGACGTAAAGTCCAGAGCATCAACAAAACCGTAGCTTCCCATGGCGCCCATTGCTTCGATAAGCCGCAGGTTCTTGACCGCACTATGAGGCCAGACACCTAAGGCGAGCATGCTTGCGTAGGGTGCAACGACAGTATCAGCAGCAAGACCTCGCCGAATTCCCAGGCCAGGAGTACCGAACGCCTTATACTGATAATTGTTTTCAGCATCAGTTATCGCATAAGCTGATTCGGACACACCCCAGGGAACATCAATCTTGCGGGCAAACCGCTGTTGTTCGAGCACAGCTAGCGACTCACTCTCACCCAACAATGTGTCGCGTTTACCCGGTAGAAACAACGGTGGCATCAGGTATTCGAACATCGATCCGTTCCATGAACGAAGCACAGGTTGAGACTGATAACGAATCAAGGGCCGACCCAACCTGAACCAGTGTTCCAGTGGCACGTCATGCTTTGCAATAGCGAAGAAACTGGCAATGCGCGCCTCAGAAGCCAGCAAATCATAGTGGTTAGCATCCAACTCACCGGACGTGACATTATGGCCAATGTGAAATTGACGCCGATGCCTGTCAAACAACCATTTGAAATCCATCGACCATGCAAAGTTCTCTGCTGATTCGGCCGTTAGTTGCACGCGATCAACAAATTCCTGCTGCGCTTTCGCCCCCTTTAGCAGCATCAGCTTTAGTTCAGCCAGCCAGGGCATCTGATCAGCGTCAATGTCTATTTCACTTTCAAAATCTCTGATCACTGTCTGCAAGGCATTATTTAATGCATCGATATACAAAAACGGATAGCCGTCAGCGAGTGTGAGCAACAACTTGTCAATCAGGCTCTCGTAGCCAGACGGGGCACTATCCAGCAATAGCAACCAGGGTAGCTGCGTATGCACATCACGAAACAGTGTTTGCATCTGATGATCAAAACGCTCCATCCAAGTGCGGATCGTTTCCACAAGCCTCAGATCATCCGCCATATGCTCTAGCATCTCTCTGTGCATCTGATCAGCACACAAGGACCAACCCGCCAATGTCCTGAATCGAAACACGGTGAATTCCAGTTTGTCCGAGCGCGACGCCAACGCATTCAAACGATGATCGATATCATCGAGCAAACGCTGAGTGTCAGTCTTTAAAGGGCGCGCCAATGAATCTGCAGCACTACGCATCAAGTGCAGTGTATCTACCAATCCTTGCCAACGACAGGGATGAAACACCGCACGTTGCGTACAATCCCGGATTCCGTGCGCCGTTGCTATCAGACACATTGCCAGGTTTCCGCTATCCACGGTCGATACATAGCGTGGTAACAGTGGCTCAAGTGAACGCGTATCGTACCAGTTCAGCACATGTCCCCTATGGGTCTCTAGTTTGCTGAGTGTTTCCATAACTCTTTCAACGCGTATTACCAGTTCCTGAGGACCGATAAAGCCCAGATCGTGAGCTGCAACAGCAGATGTCAGGTACAGGCCAATGTTTGTTGGCGATGTACGGTGTGCTACCCCTACGGAGGCGTGCTGCTGGAAATTATCCGGCGGCAGCCAGTTGTCGGCAGGACCTGTAAACTGTTCAAAAAAGTGCCAGGTGGAGCGAGCCACACGACGTAGATATGCCTTGTCCTGAGCATCCAGCTGATCACGTCGGAACACACGTGGTGCTCCCAACCAATGAACCAGCCATGGTGCCATAAACCACGCCAATAACACAGGTGCGCTAACCAGCAAAGACTGTGGGCGGTAAGACAGCAAAGCCACACATGCGATAACGGCCATAAACGGTGAAAACCAGACTATCCAGTCTGATCCACTGAAAAATGGACGATACTTGCCATGATGGTGACTCTTGCGGTCGCTGGAATTGTTCGATTCAGGCATACGAACCTGAGTTTGCGCGACATGCGCAGAGCTGCGCCATTGCAGTCTGTGTTTCCCGGAAACAAACATCCGCCAAAGAGTTCGGACAATTGCATCGCTGACTAGCAGGGCATCAGGTATTATCAGCGCGATTGATACCGCCCAGCGTGAAATCGCCTGTTTCAGATTGTGTACATAGCCATGACGCTGAGCCCCTCTGGAGACCAGAGCCATGCCGGTTAGTGCCTCGTTAACCAGGTAGGGCGCAAACGCTGCAAGCGCTAATAGTGACCAGACAACGGCGGAGCCTGGAAACCAGAACCAGGCACCCAGCAGATACAAGAGCAACAG
Source organism: uncultured Granulosicoccaceae bacterium (assembly GCA_964352535.1). Classification (GTDB taxonomy): domain Bacteria; phylum Pseudomonadota; class Gammaproteobacteria; order Granulosicoccales; family Granulosicoccaceae; genus Granulosicoccus. Next base: position 39,075 of record CAYGSW010000007.1, read on the forward strand.
TGGCGGCATCACGCTACGTCGCAAATTATCCAGAAGCTTCCATTGATCAAACACGCTAAACACGCTGGAGAGTGATTGATCTGAGGGCCCAGGGACGTTTTTGCCTATCCAGGACAGAAGTTGCCAGTCACCGCGAACCCAACGATGCCGCCTATCGCTATGCTCTTGCCATGTCCTCGGGAAACTCTCATACAGTACGATGTCGGAAACCAGCGCGACTCGCCCATGCAGACCTTCAAACAAGTCGTGACTTAAAATGCGATTTTCAGGCACTCGTCCCTCAAGCGCCTCGAAGAAGCTTTCAACGTGGTAGATCCCCTTGCCAACAAAACTACCATTGCCAAACCAGTCCTGATGAAAATCTGAGACTGCATGCGAGTAGATATCGATAGCGCTGTTGCCCGTGTAAAGCTTTGCAAAACGCGTCATGGACTCCTGTATGTCTAGCGTCTCAATTCGTGGCTGCAACATGGTGTATCCCGCTATCAGGCGTCCTGTATGCTTGTCCGTCACTGGTTGATTCAGAGGGTGTTCAAACATGCAGACCAAATCTGCCGCACAACCCGGCGGAAGCATGGTATCCGCATCCAGTGTGATGACATACTTAACGCCTTTCAATTGGCTGATATCACCCTCTATCAACGGAAAATGAGCGCTTTCACCTTTCAGCAGCAACGCATTGAACTGCTCAATCTTCCCACGTTTGCGTTCCCATGCCATCCAGCAATTTTCACTGGCATTAAATTCACGAGTGCGATGCAGCAGCAGAAACTTATGTCCGGATTGCTGCGCATATCGGTTATTCAATATGCGCACCCCTTGCACCAGCGCTTCATCAATCGCAGCGTCTCCTGGTAATCCAGGTTCGCTCGCGTCTGCCGGGTCTGACAACAGGACATAATGAAGATAGTCTTCTGTGTTAGCCAGATATCGAAGCTCCAGCTTGTCAATCAGCGACTCTACCTCGCCCACGCTTCGCACAATAACCGGTACAACAACCGCACAACGACAGTCTTGCGTGTCGAGTTTGTGTCTGTCCAGGCTATGCAGTGTGGCTTTGTCAGTGAACTGTGGCAACAGCCAGTGTACGAACTGTACTGCAATATCAATAGCTGGAAAAATGGACAAAAAAACGATACCGAAAAGCATCGGTAACGAAGTATCCAGCGTGGAGAGGTAAAGAGACGGTACGCCTAATGCACATGCGCTGACAACGATCAGCAGGAACGTGTAAAAAACGCCAGCATGGCGTTTCACCAGGCTGAGCAGTCTGCGGCGGACCGGTGCACGATACCCTATGGCCTCCTCTAATCTTGCACGGCCCTTCTCTATCAGCCAATACCCGACGTGACTCTGTAGGTGTCCACTAGACGCATCATTGGTGACTTCGACCTCATGACACCAGGCAAGCACACGCTCAACAAGAGCTGTTTCTGACAAACCAGAATATCGCGACAGATGTTCCACTTCGCGTCGATAGGCATTACGTGACGATTGTTTCATCACAGGGTATATCGTGCTCGGATCCTGCTGCAACATTGCCTCTACGACACTGACACTACCAACAAGATCATTCCAGTCCGTATCCGCCAGCACACGTAAACTGGCAATGGCTCCACTGACTCGCTCATCGGGCGGCAAGTTTTCATGGCTTACAGCATCCCTATGGAGACGAAACGGGAGCGACTTCTCGGGCAGCAATTCGATGACAGCAAGGCAAAGATGTTCAATGCAGGCAACACGCAAGAGCGTGGGCATGGCCCAGAGCTCAGCCTCATTCAACGTCCATGTATTCTGTACTGCCTGAAGGTATTCTTGCATGCCGGTATAGGACAGCTGCAATCGGGTGTGCGTCAACAACTGCTGAGCAACATAGTAGGCACGCGGTAAACCCGCAAACGCGGGATGCTTTAGCCGAGGCAACACACGATAGAACGTCGGTGGCAATTCATTTTCAAGTATTGCCAGAGCTCGTAACACCTGATGCTCGTTGTCCAACAGCCAGCCTGCAGAAAGATCAAACCCATTAGCAGGTTCATGACACTCTGACAGCAGCACCTTGAACCAGTCTTTGATAACATCCGGCTCATTCAGCAGATCAAGGCGAACAGGTGGCACAGCATCCGTGTCTACAGCGTAGTCCATCACCGTGAAACCATCACAGACAAAATCGCCAAGCTCAAGCGCGCAATGGCAGGAAACCAGCGCCATGTGCAAATGACACTCATGTCTGTGCCTCAGATGTCGCTTGACTACGGATTGCTCGTGTAGCCAGATCAAGAACCTTTTCAGGCAATCCGCTGGCATCCACAGATTGCCAGGTTATCTCCCCCTTAGCCAAGTGCAACTGCTTGTCGAGTACTGCGGTGGTTGCGTCCGACGCATCATTTACACGACTATTAATACGATGCTGCATAACATCTACTGGCGCTTCAAGCCAAAGGCCGGCAAACGGACACTTGCGCATCGCAGCACATTGTTCAAGCGCGTATCGGTACTCACTGTCGATGAATACGGCATCCACTATGACGCTGTAACCCGCGTCCAGCGACATAGCGGCCTTATGCAGCAGCAAGTGATAGTTCGACCGTGAAGTTGCTGTCGAATAGTGAGAATCGGACAAGCGCTTGTTCTCATCCACTCCGACTGACACTTTGCGCTCCGCATCACTACGTAATACAACTGCTCCAGGTAAGGGTCCAAGTGTCGGCGCAAGATACCTTGCAAGTGTTGATTTTCCGGTGCCTGACAATCCTCCAATGCCTATAAGGGTCGGACCCTTGCGCTCAAGGCACTGCAGTGCCAGTTCCAAATAAGCTGTAGCCTCTGAGCGCGGTGCTGTGGTTATAAGACCATCACGCAGGCTGGCTTGCGCTGTTGTCATAGCCCTTATAGCGGCTCGACAGGACAAGAACAGCGACATCAGGCGAAGACCGGCCAGGTGGGTATCTGCCGAATGGAGTAAATACTGGTTTAACGTTGAATTCGCCTGAATTAACAGTCCACGGTGCATCATATCCATGATCAGAAATGCTACGTCATATAACACATCGGTTGTTGCCAGGCGCTCATTGAATTCAAGTGCATCGAACGGTGTAGGTTTGTGATGATGCAATACCAGATTTCGAAGGTGCAGATCACCATGACAGCGTTTCACCCACCCTGCACTTGCTCGTTGGTCAAGCATCCACTGACAGTCCGCCAGCTCGGCGCGTGTATTTGTTTCAAACTGTTTCAGCAAATGAGATGGGAAGGCTGTATTAAAAAGACGAAGTTCCACAACGAGCTCCTCAACAACTTCCGCGATTCTCTGATAACCGTCTTTCACTGGCGCTGCAGGCACATGCGCATGGTATGTTGCTACCGATTGGCCGATATCAGAAGCCAGAGCCGTATCCAGTTTGCCGCTTTCAGCAATTTCATCCAATACACAAGCCTGTGAAAATCGCGTCATATGCACTGCCCACTCGACAGGCACACCTTGTCCATCTATCTCCAACGTACCCTCATTCGTGGACGTGATCGGGACAACACCAATGTATATATCCGGCAATACAGCTTGATTGAGTTCTATCTCCCGCTGGCATAAGCTGTGCCGGGTCTCTAGAGTAGACATATCCAGATACGTATAGCTTACAGCCCGTTTAATCTTGTAAACATCGTTGCCGTACATAAAAATGTACGCACAATGGGTTGTGATGATTTCAACCTTTTGATCTGAAGGTAGCTTTATGCAGGAAACGCCTTTGCACGAATAGCTGTCTGAACGAGCCATGAATTCCAGAACACGCTCTTGTGGGCCAATACTCATAGTGTTTACCCGTAAAGCTTGATTAGCATGTCCGAAAACGACAGACGCATTTTCAAGCATGACATTCTCGGACTACCGCACAATGACATAAGCCTAATCAGACCGACATCGGTAGTGGGCGAAATACTCAGAAGACTTCATGCGCAACCCGAGTCAGCAGTTCCATGTAAAAATCCACATCCTTTGAATCAAGACTCCTGTGAGTATCAAGAAAGCTGCGCACTGGACGTCCAGAATTCCGACGACATAGCATGTCGGTACACAGTTCTAGCGATTCACGAACAAAGTCAGCAACAGACCCGTGACAGGCAATACACTCCTGCGCATACCTGGGTTGGGTGCTGGCTTGTGCAAGCAACATCTCATAAAACAGATTGACTTCGCTAAGATCCAGGTTCAAGTAATGGCTCTGCATGAACTTTCGAAGACCATCAACATGGTGCGCGCCTTGCAACTCCCCATCGACTGCACTCAATACGCGTCTTAAAAAATCAGCGGCATGACCATGACACTCGTAACAACGATCATCCCACAGTCTGTGTAGATCAACACCATCAGAAGACCCTACCGTCGGTGACGTCAATGACAATAACAACATCAGAGCGCTGATCATCCACCAGTTCAACTGCTTGACTGATAGAATTCTCTGCTTTGGTATACCGCCTGCGAAAAACGGCGACATCGCTTGCAAACTAACAACAATCCGCTTGATTAGTACAGACACCGGCAACATAACCTTCCTCGTTTTAAACCTTTTCACATTAACTGATGGGTGTTGCACGAATACGCACCTGAGAGTTGCCAGTCCACTAACTTCGTGTCGTCAATGGGCGATAAGCGGGCCGGAGATCAGTATCAGCAAACAGATTGGATGAAGAACCCATCTGCTCGCGACCCAGCATTAATACCGGCACGTTGACATGCTCCAGCAGAAACTGTGCGACTGCCCCCTGTGGCACATCATGGTGTCCCGTCGCACCATGCGATGCCAACACCAGCAAGTCAATTGATTCGCTACCGATCGTATCCATCAATCGGTGTTTGACGTCACAGCCTTCAATCAGCCGTGTATCCAGCTGCTTAACGTCGTTTTCGTAGCGAGCCCTGATACCGGCCAGGTAGTGATGTGCTATACGGCGGTTGCGTGTCACCAACCGCTCGGTCAACTCAAGCGCTTCGGCCTCCAGTGGACCTGTCTGCGTGAGTCCAGGCTCTGGAATGGCGTGCAAGAGCATCAGTTGAGCATCTTGATTCTGCGCAAGAGCAATCGCCATGGGCATGACGCGTTCAGCACGAGCGCTGCCATCAAGTGTAACTGCAATACGCCTGTAGTGAACAGGATATGTTGCCACAGAGGTATCCGGTACCAACAGAGCACAATGGCATCCCGTGTGCATGAGTTGTCGAGTGACCTCATCGTTATCCCAAGGTAATGCAGTGGACGTTCTAGCGACACACAACATGGGTTTCTCCACTTTAGCGTCACAAACGCCAGCCAACGACAGCAAGCAGTTATCCAGTACCCGATAGTCGATCGGACATGGTGAATCTGCGAACTGCGAAACGAAGGCCGAAAGCCTTGCCTGCGCTTGACGTTTTTTCAAATCCCAGTCAACCGGATCTACTGGAGGCCCTTCGCGCGCGTCACTATTAAGTACTTCAATCAGCCTCAATCCCTTTCCAAGACTGTCTGCTATCGCTATGGCATGCGGTGTCACCAAGTCATACTGTTTTTGAGAATCGGCTTTGACGAGTACCCACCCGCGCACAGTGACGCTACGCTCATCTTCAAGTGCCTTCTCTGATTCAGGTGTCTTCTCTGAGTCGATCGTCAAGGGTGGCGTGCGTTCTAACAGTTCGCTTGGCATTGTTTAGTGTTCCCAGCGAGGATTCGCTCAATGGAAAACTCTATTTTCTGCGCGAACCGTTCACTAGACGTTGCGATAGATCAACAAAACTTCTGGCTACTTTCACCCACCCAGCATATCCAGCGAGCGAGTCTCCCGATGGGTATCGTGGCACTGACCTTGCCGGGATGAGATTCTGTCACGCATCCAATCAGTGCAGCGTGCTTGCCGCTTTCGAAACGATGCATAGCGCTCAGGCACCGAGCAACAGCCGATTCCGGACCAATAGCCAGAATAGCCGCCCTTCAATTGCGACATACAACGGATCCAGGGCTGATACTTAGTATGCACTACCTACGGTGACCATTGAGGGTACAGACGACTCATCAATTGCCAATTCCGAGGCTGTGTTTTAAGAATGAGCGTGGCTCTGGGTAGTCGTCTCCAGTGCACCGGGACCCCGAACGGCTCCAGGCGGGCATCGGCCAAGAATGATCATACCCAAGACTTCGTCAGGACTTACGTCAGCAATGTTGGCATTCCCTACTAATTGACCATTTTTCAACACCACGACACGATCAACCAGATCAAAAACATCGTGTAAATCATGACTGATCAGAAAGATACTCAGACCCTGCGCAGTCAGCTCCTTAATTAAATCAGCTACCTGTTCAGCTTCTTGTGGACCCAAGGCTGCTGTGGGTTCATCCATGATCAGTATCTCTGCATTGAACAGAATAGCGCGGGCTATTGCCACAGACTGTCGCTGCCCCCCGGATAATGCACGTACGGGCACCTTAAACCGTTCGAACCGGGGATTAAGGCGCTCCATCACTTCACGCGCTTTAGCCTCCATGGAGAAATCGTCCAACGTGCCCATGCGGGTCAACAATTCTCTACCCAGAAATAAATTGCCCGCTGTATCGACATTGTCCGCCAAAGCAAGTGTCTGATAGATGGTTTCAATGCCATACTTCTTTGCATCACTTGGCTTCGTAATACGAGCCAGACGACCATGAATATAGATTTCGCCTGAATCGCATTTCAGTGCCCCCGACAGAATCTTGATCAATACACTTTTACCGGCACCGTTGTGACCGACTATACCCACTACTTCCCCTTTGTATAAATCCACTGACACATGATCGACCGCTTTGACACCCCCAAAAGCAATAGAGATATCTCGCATTTCAACAATCTTTTCAGATTCAACGCTCATGTGCCTGTATCCTTGGTCAGTCTGCTCAGCATCATTAGTGTCTTTTCTTTTTTCCTTGAATCATTGACTCACGTCAACAACCCATTGCTGAAAACGCTGAAGACTAAAAAGATGCAGAAATAAACTGACAGAAATTGACAGTTTCTGAAAAAACAGCTTCTGAAGAAACCGGACACGAACACTAAGAGTTACATCAATGAAAATACTTCTTGCGCTGAAACCAGGTGAATCCCACACAGCAGCACTGGATCGAGTACAAACCATTTGTGCGTCGACGCCAACAGATGTACTGCTATACAGCTCGCTGTTTGACGACTCCCTGGAATCAAGCGTGGCACTGGAAAGCTCGGTTCTTCACGATATCATTGAGGGTATGCTGTCAGCAGAACGCTCTGTACTTCATACATCAGAAAAAACCATCAAGGATATAGCTCGGACCGTCAGCATTGAGGTGGAGTGGGTCCGCAAGGCTGCACTAGG
>CAYGSW010000008.1:0-5300 GCA_964352535.1 uncultured Granulosicoccaceae bacterium
GGCGGCTGGTGAACTCTGAATCCTAATATTTCGGGTTGACGGACTACTAGTGGTCAGTCAAGGAGATAATGTGAGCACCGCATTATCTGCTTCCCTGACTACTTGCGATCCTCTACGACAGCTCCCACTCGGGCGGTATCCTGGTAAACAAAGTACACCAACGACAGTGCTGCAGCGCACAGGTAGATTGACTGCAACGCCAGCTGCGTATCTATCGGCCAGATGAAAAGTGCCGCGCCCAGAACAGTAAAGAACACACCGAGTATCCATTGAGAGCTGTAGCTTTTCAGCAGCAGGTAACGCACTGCACCTTCGCGGCGAGCAACATCGAAAAAGCGTTTGTTGAATGCAAGTCGGAAGAATGAGGAAAAAAAGGTAATCACGAGCAAGGTGACCAGCAAACTCGTGCCACTGGTGTCTGTCGTCAGTGTGAAACGCAGTAGCCACGAACAGAAATAGAGCACAACGGCTGCGCGGTAGAGTTGTTCGATGGCCAATTGGTCTATGCGATTCTTGATGATGAAAAACAGCGCGGCAAAGCCTAGCGCGAGCACTACCACCGCAATTCCCAATCGGGAAAAATCCTGCTTGACCACAAGGAACAGAGACAGTGTCCAGAAATGACTTTCCAGATACAGAAAAATTCCGTCAATCGCAAATGTGGGTCGTGAACCCTGCTTGTCGACGAACCCGAGTGCCTGTCGACTGCTTGTACGTACCGTTTTCTCATTAAGCGGGCGCTGGGCATGGATAGCGCCAGCAAGCCATGAATTGGAAAGCGCACTCATACCGGCGCTCATTGCCAATAGCCAGACAAACCCGCCATTGTTCAACAGAAAGCCGCCAAGCAAGATACCCAACTTCAGAAAAACGGTGACGAAAATCTGAAAGTTTCCGTATTGCTTGCCTGTGTCGTTTTTGCCCAGTTGCTGCAGAAAGAGTGTCCGTTGCGTAGTCCAGAAAAATGCGTTGTACAGCCCATTGAAAAAACCAATGAATACGGCTGCAAGCACTAGCGCCGAGCCTGATGCAGCAATCGATTCCCCTGGCATCTGAAACAGTGCCATACCCGGAACCATGGTAAACAGCCCTACAATAAAAACCAGGGCTATTTCGAGTACAAATGTCAGAGCAACAAGTAGTTTAAGAGAGTACCGATTTGCCAGATGCTGCCAAACCGATAACGACAACGCAAATGCAATACCTGACACACCGACCAGGACGCTGAGACCAGCCAGTCCCAAGCCGTGTGTCCAGAGGTATACGGGCAGAAAAAAAGGCAGAAGCCCGATCAGCAGTGAGTGAGCGCCCAGAAACTGGTAGAAATAGAGCGTCTCGTTCGCAGGATTTGCTGAGTTGGTTTTCGTGGTAGACGCGGGGTTTGAAGCCATGGGGTATCAGAGCGTTGCAAGCACGATAAGTTGCGCTCCAGAAATGGCTCTTGCGCAGATATTCAGAACGTATCTGCGTCCACAACCATCAGTGAGTCCATCTCTGCATAGAAGGCTTCAAGATTTTCAGGCGTACCGTACCGGGGAAAGCTGTGCATGCGCGTGTAAGGACGGGAATTGACTTCCAGGAAAATGCATTTCTGTTCACGGTAGTCTGTTTCTATGCCTTTCTCGAAGATAACGTCAACGCCGAACAGTCGGGCGTCAAACGCTTTGATCACCTTCAGGAACAACTCGCGATTGGCTTCCGGAATGGTGGATTGATCAATGATTTCGACCACGCCCCCAGGTGCCAGTGCCACGCGATTAAAGGTATAAACCTGCTCACCGTCAGCCGGCACGCTTTGCAGCGTCATGCCGTTTTTTTCCAGATAGGCAATGGTAGCGGCAGATTTTGATATCGGATAGATGGTGGGGTGCAGATTCATCTGTTCACGTATCGCGTTTTCATCATCAATAAGCTTGTCTATGGTGTCACGGCCATTTCCGCAGACAAACGGTGGATAGCGTCGAATCACCGATACTATCTCTTTATCGGTGGCCAATACGCGATAGTTGGAACCGAGCAGGTATTGCTCGACAATGCTGCTTGGCCACCAGACCTTTACCCACAGTGCCGCTTTCCACAACTCGCGGAAGTTGTTGATGGGGAAATGACTGCCGCGTGAAAACCCGCTGACATTGGGCTTGATGCACAGCGGAAATCCGTGTTGTTTTGCAAAACGGTGTGCAGTGAGAGGGTTGAAAAACAGAGTGCCCTGTGCATGCGGTATGTCATGTCGCGCAAACATCTCGCGCGCCTGGCGTTTGGAGCGGCTTGCCTTCCTGACTTGCAAAGAATTATAGTTACTGCAACCCGCCATGTATTTCTGGCTGATCCACTGATAGACCAGCGTTTTGAGAGATTTCACTGAGGTGGGTTATGGCTGTGGGTGGTGTTCGGCAAGCTTGCTGCCTGTTGCGTCACTTTTTGGCGCCTTGGGCTTTTGGGCATCAGAGCCGCGCCCGTACATCATCATGCGAGCAAAAATCGGCTGCGGCTGATCGACAGGTTTGATCAGCTTGGTTGCTTGGGCAAGACACATCATTGCCGTTCTGATAAACCGCCATTTTTCACGCCATGTGTAGTCGCCGTCCAGCAGGTTGATGGGCATGGGCAGAAACAGGTTGATTTCGATCACATGAAAATTGCCATCGACCAGAGCATCGAGTGTGTCGGCGCGAACACTCATGCGGCTTATTCCAAACTTGCCAATCTGTGAAAGGTAACCGGACAGCATTGCCGTTTGTTCATCGCTGAACTGGTCTGTGATATCTGCATAGCGAGTGCAGCGGTTGTACTTGCTGTTGATCGGGAAGTGCTCGCTGGTATTGACGGCTTCAGTCACAGTGAACACATCGTGCTTGCCATCGTCCCTGTCAGCATCGATGCTGAACAACTCAAATTCACGCTGACCTGGAGCTGCTTCCTGCAGCAGGTAGCGCTGCGGTACGTCTGCCAGTTTCTTGCGCAGTTTCAGCAATTCCGACGGGCTGTCGGCTCGGTGGATACCATGCGCATTTTGGCCCCATTCGGGTTTGAGAAACACAGGATAGCGGGCAGGGGAGAGTGACTCGTGATCGATGGTCTGCGTGAGTCGCCAGTGGTCAGGGATGAGTGTGTCCATGGACAGCTTGGAGAAAACGCCCTTTTCCTTGGAAAAGTAATGTGCGTTTAGCTGCCAGTACCGCCACGGAGCTGTCGCAATCCTTGCGCAGCAAAGGATGTACGTGACTACCATGATGATCGTAATATGCATGACGTGCTACCGCCTACTCCTGAGCTGGTCTGTGGCAAACTGCTTTGTGCCAATGTCTTAATGTTACCGCGCATCGGCGTGCTGTCGCCAGCATCCGATGACCGTTATTCTTGCAATCTCTCCATTTATAAGACAACGGTCTCTGGCAGCAAGAACGCGCACATCATGCCATGGGAGCGCATGATACGGCGAAGGTTCCATAAACTGATCAAAATTTTCGAATTGTACTTGATAATAGTGCATCAGCCGCAGCCTGCAGGTGAGGCAGGGGCAATGCTTGCAGATCGCATCCGGAGGGCGGTTATTGCGGGTTGCTGATAGTGAGCTGGCCGGCGCGCTGCAGCAGCTCGTAATGGCGCAGAAAGCTCATTCCGAGCAAAGCTACATCGCCGTCCATGGACGGATTGATGTGAGCCCTGACGTCGCGGCGACTGTGTGGTCCGATGCGCAGCATGTCAAGTGTCGTCGCGTAGACCGTTGTGATCCCATTGGCTGTCATGACGTCGAAGGGTCGGCCGCGCTGCAATCCGAGCTTTTCAGCAATGAGCGCCGGAATGCTGATGCCCGATGCGCCGGTATCGAGCAAGAACATCACGTCGGTGTCATTGGCACTACCTTTTACCAGGTACTGGCCGTATCGGTTGGATTTGACCAGCAGCGCCTGGGGTTCCCCTTCAGCACCCACCCAGACACCATTACGTGCCTGAGCGCGCTGATCAAACCATTTCTGCGCCAGAAGGGTTGCACCGATCAGGGCAATTATCCAGAGCATGACGATCATCCAGCCGCCGATTGAACGAGCTGTATCCGGTGGGGGTGCCATTTGCATGTCAGGTTGAGGTGATTGCGGTTCACCAGTGTTATCGGACAAGGAGACGAGCTCAGGCTTCTCCGGTTTGCGCGCGTTGTTACCGCCAGAATCAGGGCCGCTTTTAGTCATGGCTCGATCATTTTACCAACGGGTTGCAGTCTGAGTTTGTTTTAGCGACCGAATAGCCCTTGTGAGTTGACATGGCCGTCCCAAAATTCGGTAGAATTGCGGGTTTACCAAGCTAGGCACACTGACCGACTGCACGTAACGGCCTTTTCGAAACCCTGACACCAACCTTGTGACCATCTGATACGAGTTTTGGCAAGCAAATTGTTCGAGTTGGCAGTTGCGCACGCTTCAACGTGTGCTTTTGGCATTGCACATCATTTCATCATCATCTTTTCTTTCTTCGATTTTTTTGGCAGGTAGCGCCCGCCGTATCATGTTCGCTGGTGTATCACACCCTGATACACCTGATACGTACGTGCGGACCAATATTCACAGAACGTGAGCACTAACATGACTGACCTTTCCAACTACCGCAACATCGGCATTTTTGCCCACGTTGATGCGGGCAAAACCACCACTACTGAGCGCATTCTCAAGCTCACAGGCAAGATCCACAAGTCCGGTGAGGTGCATGATGGCGAGGCAACCACTGACTTCATGGAGCAGGAACAGGAGCGTGGTATCACCATCCAGTCTGCTGCAACCAGCTGCCAATGGAATGGTCATCGCTTCAACATCATCGATACCCCCGGTCACGTTGACTTCACCATCGAGGTTTACCGCTCGCTGAAAGTGCTGGACGGCGGTGTGGGTGTCTTCTGTGGTTCCGGCGGGGTTGAGCCGCAGTCAGAAACAAACTGGCGTTATGCCAACGATTCGAAAGTGGCACGCGTTATTTTTGTCAACAAGCTCGATCGTATGGGCGCTGATTTCTACCGAGTGGTCAAGCAGGTAAAGGATGTGCTTGCTGCGCGCCCTCTAGTCATGGTGCTGCCCATTGGTACAGAAGAGAATTTCATCGGGGTAGTTGATCTGCTGACCGAAAAAGCATGGGTCTGGGACGAGACCGGCAATCCTGAAAACTACACGATCCAGGATGTGCCTGACGACATGAAAGAAGACGTTGCCAAGTGGCGGGAAGAGCTTGTCGAGTCTGCGCTGGAAATGGACGATGCGGCCATGGAGCGTTATTTCGAAGGCGAGCAGCCAGACATCGAAACGCTGCAGAAA
>CAYGSW010000008.1:5310-22734 GCA_964352535.1 uncultured Granulosicoccaceae bacterium
CCGCAAAGGCACTATCGAGCTTGTCTGGTTCCCGACTTTCTGTGGTTCAGCCTTCAAGAACAAGGGCATTCAGCCCATGTTGGACGGTGTGGTTTCCTACTTGCCCAGCCCGACAGAAGTGGTACCTCAGCCAGAAGTCGACCTGGAAGGTAACGAAACAGGCGAAGTGGCGCTGGTTGATCCCAACAAGCCATTGCGTGCCTTGGCGTTCAAGATCATGGATGACCGCTACGGCGCACTGACCTTCATCCGTATCTACTCTGGCAAGATTGCCAAGGGTGACACGGTGCTCAATACTTTTACGGGCAAGACTGAGCGCATAGGCCGTATCGTGGAGATGCACGCCGACTCTCGTGCAGAGCTGGATTCGGCACAGGCGGGCGACATCGTTGCGATTCTGGGCATGAAGAACGTACAGACGGGCCACACTTTGGCGGATCCGAAGCATCCGGCAACACTTGAACCCATGGTGTTCCCTGATCCGGTCATCTCCATTGCCGTGTCCCCCAAAGACAAGGCGGGCAGTGAAAAACTGGGTGTAGCGATCGGAAAAATGGTTGCAGAGGATCCCTCGTTCCGCGTCATGACTGACGAGGAGAGCGGTGAAACAATCCTCATGGGTATGGGTGAGCTGCATCTTGATATCAAGATCGATATTCTCAAGCGTACCCACGGTGTAGAAGTGGAAGTCGGTAAACCACAGGTTGCCTACCGGGAAACGATCACTGCTGCTATCGAAGACACCTACACGCACAAGAAACAGTCTGGTGGTTCTGGCCAGTACGGTCGCATCGACTACACCATCGAGCCTGGTGAACCTGGTACAGGATTCGAATTCGAGTCAAAGGTTACGGGCGGTAACGTGCCACGTGAATTCTGGCCGGCGGTAGAGAAGGGCTTCAAGACGTCCATGGAGGAAGGGGTATTGGCAGGTTATCCCTTGCTCGACTTCCGTGTCGTATTGAATGATGGTGCGTTTCACGCGGTTGATTCCTCGGCGCTGGCCTTCGAGATCGCAGCCAAAGGTGCTTATCGGCAATCGATTCCAAAGGCCAGTCCTCAGATTATTGAGCCTATCATGAAGGTTGATGTGTTTACCCCTGATGATCATGTGGGTGACGTTATCGGTGACCTGAATCGTCGTCGTGGCATGATTGCCGGGCAGGAAGCCGGTCCAACGGGTGTTCGGATCAAGGCTGATGTGCCATTGTCCGAAATGTTTGGCTATATCGGCGACTTGCGCACCATGACCTCCGGTCGAGGCCAGTTCTCAATGGAGTTCAGCCACTACAGCCAGTGCCCCAAGAATGTGGCAGATGTTGTCATCAAGGAAGCACAGGAGCGTAAGGCTGCCAAGTAGGTTCCAGGTGGACTGGCAGTACAAAAGGGCGTGCGGTAATAAACCGCGCGCTTTTTTTTGTCCGCAAATCAGCCTCAGTTGTGCTGATTTGCCCGATTTTATTGATGCCGTGTTGTCAAAATACCGCATCCTCTATCGGACTACTAGTGTGCCACCAGCCTCCTGCGTCTGCCCGGAACGAGCCGATCTTCTGCAGGGGCAGTGCCAGAAGGTACGCGTACGGGCCCCCTGTTCTGACCGCCTGTTTGAAGATGTTGCAGCCTGCGAGCTGCCTGTTCAGGATTGCGGTCATTCGCCAGCTCTGCCATCATGCACTACTGGTGTTCGCGGATTAGCCTAACGTGCCGCGGGCTCTAACCTATTCCACGCACGTTAGCGTAAGCCTGAGGGGCTGCCCGAGAATAATATTCCATCAGCGTGTTCTCGAATCTGCCTCCTGACCACTTGCGTTAATGATTGCGCCCTACCTTGCCTGAAAATCCGGACTTATGCTCGACACATCATCCAATACTGCCTCCAGCAACGCTTTGATGCCTGACACCATGATGTCAGTGCGGGACCTGTTCGGTCTTGATACCGACCTGCAGGTGCCAGGATACTCAGAGCGCACTGAGCGCGTACCTGACCTTGATACCAGCTACCTGTTCGATCACCGCACAACTCTGGCGATTCTGTCCGGTTTTGCCAACGACTGGCGTGTGTTGATTTCGGGTTTCCATGGCACCGGTAAGTCAACCCATATCGAGCAGGTTGCAGCACGCCTCAACTGGCCTTGTTTGCGCATCAATCTGGACAGTCACGTCAGCCGCATCGATCTTATCGGTAAGGATGCCATCGTGCTCAAGGATGGCAAACAGGTCACGGAATTTCAGGATGGTATCTTGCCCTGGGCCTATCAACGCAATGTGGCACTGGTGTTTGATGAATACGATGCGGGCCGGCCCGATGTCATGTTTGTCATACAACGAGTACTGGAATCCACCGGTCAGTTAACGTTGCTGGATCAGAGCCGCGTGATTCGCCCGCACCCGGCATTTCGGTTTTTTGCAACCGCTAACACCGTTGGTTTGGGCGACACCACTGGGCTTTATCACGGCACCCAGCAAATCAACCAGGCGCAGATGGACCGTTGGTCTATCACTACGGTACTCAATTACCTTGCACCTGAGCGTGAGGTCGATGTTGTGCTGGCCAAAGCGCCGCATTTGCAAAACGATGAAGGACGAAAGCTGGTCGAAAAGATGGTGTCCCTGGCAGGACTCACTCGAAGTGCATTCCGCAACGGTGATCTGGCCACCGTCATGAGCCCTAGAACCGTCATCACCTGGACGCAGAATCTTACGTTTTTCAACGAAACGGCCTTGTCCCTGGAACTTGCCTTTGTCAACAAGTGCGATCCGGCGGAGCGCGCGCTGATTGCTGAGCTCTATCAGCGGGTCTTTGGCGAAGAGCTGTCGGCTAGCGATGGCTGACAAGCACCCCCACAGGATTAGTCAGGTTCAGCCAAAGGGCGGGGAATCATCGTCCGGTGGATCGTCTGATGCGGCACTGCCGACAACCACGCTTGCAAAACCTCTAAGTGTTGGGTTCAAGACCTCGACAGGTGCCTGTGCGCGGGCGATCGCACAGGATAAGACTATCGATATTACCTTTGACGACAAGGCATCTGATGTCAACGGCATGGTGCTTCCGGAAATTCCGGTGGATGCGACGCTCAAAGAACGTCTGGAGACCCGTGGTCGGAGCGATGCCATCGCGCTTCACAAGCAATATCATGATCCACGCACGCACCAACGTTTTCAACCGGCCACTGATACCTCGCAGCGGTTGCATCACATGGCCGAGCAAGCGCGGGTAGAGCTTCTCGGTGCAACAGCCCTTGAAGGTGTTGGACGTAACCTGGATGCAGCGCTGGACGGTCGTTATCAGTTATTGCTGGATACTATCGCCAAGCCTGCCGTGTCGCTGGGTGAGGTGTCCGAGCCGCGACTGGGTATCGAGCATGCCTTGTCGCTCTATTTGCGCGAGCAATTGGGTAATCGGCCACTGCCACCGGCCTCTGCCGAAGCGTTGTCAGACTGGCGACAATGGCTCGATAGCGATGTTCAGGACAAGTTCAGACCGGACAGTTTTGACATTAATGATCAGGCAAGCTTTGCGCGCGCACTAGGCCAGCTGCTTCGTTCGTTAAAGCTGGAAGATGGCGATGAAAATGACCCGCAGGATGACTTGGACAATAACGACAAGCCGCCCGATGAACAGGCTTCAGATAATGACGACTCCGACATGGGCGAGTCTGACAGCACCTCCATGCAGGATGATGGTGAGTCAGACACGGTTGACGATGAAGGCAGTGCCGACGATGCCAGTGATAGCCTCGAGCCGGAAGAGGACATGCCAGAAAACTCGTCCGAGAACGCGGGCAGTGAGTGGCGCTCGGTAGCCGATGATGCGATCAAGCGGGATATCAACGACTACCATATCTTTACGCGCGAATTTGATGAGGTTATCCGACCGCTGGATCTGTGTGATCCCGAAGAACTGACGCGACTTCGACAAACGTTGGATACGCACATTGGTGATTTGCAACGCTCCATAGGCCGTTTTGCAAACAAACTGCAACGCGTTCTGATGTCACAGCAGCAGCGCTCCTGGGAATTCAATCTGGAAGAGGGGCAGCTCGACACGGCAAGGCTGGTGCGCGTGCTTACCGATCCAATGATGCCTCTGACATTCAAGCAGGAGTCCGAGACACCTTTTCGCGACACGGTGGTGACATTGCTGCTCGACAATTCAGGTTCCATGCATGGCCGCTCCATCCGTGTCGCAGCGGTCTGTGCCGATATCCTCTCAGCAACCCTTGAGCGTTGTGGCGTGCGCGTTGAGATTCTCGGGTTTACAACAGGCGCATGGAAAGGTGGTAAGGCGCGTGAAAAATGGGTGGATGGCGGTTATCCCACTAATCCTGGTCGGCTTAATGATCTTCGCCATATTATCTATAAATCGGCGGATACCCCCTGGCGTCAGTCCAGAGCTAATCTGGGGCTGATGATGCGTAAGGGTTTGCTCAAGGAAAATATCGATGGTGAAGCCTTGCAGTGGGCGCATGGCCGATTGCTGCAACGCCCTGAGCAGCGTCGTATACTGATGATGATTTCGGATGGCGCACCCATCGATGATTCAACGCTGTCTACCAATCCGGGGCGTTTTCTTGAAAAGCATTTACGGCATGTCATTGCGCAGATCGAACGGCAGAATGATATCGAACTGGTGGCTATCGGTATTGGCCATGATGTGCGGCAATACTATTCACGCGCCACGACAATACATGATGTTGCACAGCTTGCTGATGTCATGACGAGCCAGTTGGTGGAGCTTTTTTCAACCAACCGTGCTCCTGCGCCTCGCTGAACATGGCGTTGGCTGCAGCCCATAGGGATTCAGAACCTATGGCAATCTTTCCGGTACGGCTCACAACCTGATCAATGCTGACATTGTAGTCATGCCAGGTGCCACCTTCAGTGAGCATGTTCAACAGGATGGGCTGCAGGCGATCCACCGCTTTGGCAAACCGGGCTTCGGCAGATTCGGCTTTTTCGAATTCGTGCCAGATCTGTTCAAGTGCTTTTGCCTGATCATCAGGTAGCAAGCCAAACAAGCGTTTTGCTGCAGCCTGTTCGATAACGGCCTGATCAGGATTCTGCTCGCCATGCAGTGGCATATCGCCTGCGTCGATTTCGACGATATCGTGAACCATCAACATCATGATGACCCGCTCGATATCCACAGGCTGGTTTGCGTGCTCATGCAGAATGCGCGCAAACAGCGTCAGATGCCAGGAATGTTCAGCGCTGTTTTCCTGTCTCGAGTTATCACTGATACGCGTAGCCCGGTTGACTGTTTTCAGTGCATCAATAGCGGCTAGAAATGCCAGTTGTTGCTGTAACCGAGGCGCTAGTGAACGCAGCCAGTTCGGCGCAGAGTCAGCGGACAAAGGGCTTGCTTCAGGCATACAGATCTCTTGGGTTAACGGGAACAGGCTTACTGAATCAGGTGTGCCGCAAACCGCGCTGACCTGTCAACGTGTTACGCATCATCACTCGAAAGCCGTTTTCAATGATGGTACCGATAGTAACCGGATACTCCGATGTAAAAAAACGATGGTCCGATAAACCTGGACGACACAGTCGACACATACAGGTGGTTTGAGGTACGGTTTTGAGAAATTTGACCATCTGGATAAAAATTGCTTTAATCTCTTACGACGTCGAAAAGTTTGAGGAGTCTGCACAATGAGTTCGAGCACTATCGAACAGCTTCAACAGGACCTGCATCCGCCGTTGACGCGGCATGAGGCATTGGTTGAGTCAGATCGTTGTTACTTTTGCTACGACGCGCCTTGCGTCACCTCATGTCCCACAGGTATCGACATACCGTTGTTTATCCGTCAGATCAGTACGGATAATCCAAAGGGTTCGGCACGCACTATTTTTGATGAAAACATTCTGGGTGGTATGTGCGCCCGTGTGTGCCCCACCGAAACATTGTGCGAGCAAGCTTGCGTGCGTAACACGGCCGAAGATAACCCGGTACGTATTGGTGAGTTGCAACGCTACTCCACCGATCACTTGATGCAAACGGGTAAACAGCCCTACACCCGTGAGCCTTCCACTGGACGTACGGTGGCAGTTGTTGGTGCAGGTCCGGCAGGGCTTGCCTGTGCGCACAGACTTGCCATGTACGGGCACGACGTTGTCATCTTTGATGCTATGCCAAAGCCGGGAGGCTTGAATGAGTATGGCATTGCAGCCTACAAAACCGTGCAGGATTACGCTCAGGCGGAAGTGCAATACATACTGTCCATCGGCGGAATATCGATCAGGCACAATCAGGTGCTTGGAGTTGATGTGTCGCTGGAGCAATTAAAGCAACAGTACGACGCCGTGTTTCTGGGTCTGGGACTGGGCGCTGTCAACGAGGCACATGTTGAAGGCCAGGAGCTGGAAGGTGTGGTTGATGCCGTGGATGTCATTCGCGAGCTTCGACAGGCGGATGATCTGACAACGCTGGAAGTGGGTCGTCGCACTATCGTTATTGGTGGCGGTATGACGGCTGTTGATGCTGCTGTGCAAACCAGAATGCTGGGAGCTGAAGAAGTCACACTGGTATATCGACGGGGCGTCGACCGAATGAACGCCAGCGTGTTCGAGCAGGATCTGGCAAAGGTAAACGGTGTCATGATTCGAACCTGGTTGCAGCCGAAAAAAGTGCACGGCGAGAACGGAAAAGTTACGGGCGTGGAGTTCTCGTACATGCACGATAACGATGGACAGTACGAGCCCACCGGGGAAACATTGCATATCGGGTGTGATCGTGTATTGATGGCGATCGGGCAGCAGTTTGTTGCTGGCGATACCAATGATGCTGTTGAGCTTGTCAGCGGGCGTATCAAGGTTGATGAAGAAAAGCGCACAACGGATAAACGCATCTGGGCAGGTGGGGATTGTATCGCGGGCGGTGATGACCTCACGGTGGCTGCTGTACAGGATGGCAAACTGGCCGCCGAATCCATTCACGCAACATTACAAGGGTAAAGCAGATGGCCGATCTAAGCAGCAATTTTCTTGGTATTTCATCGCCAAACCCGTTCTGGCTGGCGTCTGCACCGCCCACCGATAAAGAATACAACGTGGTGCGTGCGTTTGAAGCCGGTTGGGGTGGCGTGGTGTGGAAGACACTGGGTGAAGATCCCAATGTCGTTAATGTCAATGGACCTCGATACGGTGTGTTGCATTCCAGTGACCGTACCTTGATTGGGTTCAACAACATTGAGTTGATCACTGACCGTCCGTTGCAGATTAACCTGGACGAAATCAAGCGAGTAAAACGCGACTGGCCAGACAGAGCCATGATCGTGTCGCTGATGGTGCCGTGTGAGGAGCAAAACTGGAAAGATATTCTCGCCAGAGTAGAGGACACCGGTGCCGATGGCGTAGAGCTCAATTTCGGTTGCCCGCACGGTATGTCAGAGCGCGGCATGGGGGCAGCCGTTGGTCAGGTGCCCGAGTACATTCAGATGGTGACAGAATGGTGCAAGCAGTACACAAAGATGCCTGTTATCGTCAAATTGACGCCCAATGTGGCAGATATCAAAGGGCCAGCCAGGGCTGCTCATGCTGGCGGTGCCGATGCGCTGTCATTGATTAACACCGTCAACTCCATCATCAGTGTCAATCTGGACACCATGTCGCCCGAACCATCAATTGATGGTTGGGGTTCACACGGCGGTTATTGTGGTCCGGCTGTCAAACCCATTGCCCTGAACATGGTGGCAGAGATTGCGCGTGATGCGCAGACAAAAGGAATACCCATCTCAGGAATTGGCGGTGTCACCACGTGGCGCGATGCTGCCGAGTTTCTTGCGTTGGGTGCATCCAACGTGCAGGTATGTACGGCTGCGATGACCTACGGCTTTCGTATCATTGAGGAACTGACGTCAGGGCTATCAGACTGGATGGACGAAAAGGGCTATACCTCTATTGATCAGGTCAGCGGGCGAGCCACACCGAATGTCAAGGACTGGCAAAATCTGAACCTCAATTTCATCACCAAGGCGGTTATTGATCAGGATCTGTGCATTCAGTGCGGTCGTTGCCATGTGGTTTGCGAAGACACATCGCATCAAGCTATTACGCATACGGTCGATGGCAAACGCCATTTTGAAGTCATCGACGAAGAGTGCGTGGGTTGCAATCTGTGTGTGAGTGTTTGTCCGGTGGACAAGTGCATTACCATGGAGACGTTAACAAGCGGTGTCGATCCAAGAACCAACGAAGCGGTTGTTGAGGAGTACGCAAACTGGACTACGCATCCCAATAATCCGATGGCCGTTAGCAGCTGACGTTTCTGGTACCTGACGTATTGCGCTGGCACAGTGTTAATTCACATGTGCCTAGCAACGTTCAGGCTCTCCTGCCAGATGCTGAATTTGTCGTCAAGACTAAGGCTCGCCATAGCCGGACTGGTTGATGGCACGCACACCACTAATGGGTCTTGTACATCTCGAGCCGATGCATCCAGTTGAGCTTGTATATGCCGCTTGAACAGGGCTTCTGCAGTGCGGCCGTTGCAGACAATCGTGTGCAGTTCCGGATGAACACTGATGAGATCAGCAATGGCATTCGGCTGCTCTGTTTTGCGCACAATGGCACCATCAAGACTTCCCGGTCGCTCACAAGTCTCTAGCACATCCCATAATGCAAAGCCGGCCCCGGTAACCAGATCGCAACGTTGCTCGTAAGTGAGTTGATGGTGGATGTCGTACCTCGGTTTGTCACCTGTGACCAGCGCACACACAATCGGCCAGAGGGCATTCCGCGGATGCGCGTAATACTGTTGCAGTTGAAGGGATTTCTTGCCCGGCATGGTGCCCAGAATCAACGTGTGGATTCGCTGTCCCACCAGAGGTTCGAACGACTGGCTGATACCGTTTTTCTCTGTAGCCTTGGACATACTGAAAGTCATTGACGCTTCAAGGCTTCAGCCCTTGGGTGATAATGACTTTCAGCGTATGCTCCGCATCACTAAACAGACTGTCTTCGTCTCCGTCATGCAACGCATCTATCTGCGGCTGAAAGTCTGCGTAGTGCTGAGTGGACGCCCATATCAGAAACAATAAATGCAAGGGGCTGACAGCAGCCAGTCTGCCTTCGTCAATCCAGCCTTGTATTATCTGGCATTTGCTCGTTACCAGCATCTTCAGCTCAGATTGCAGGAATGGGCCTATTCCGCTTGCGCCTTGTAATATTTCGTTGGCAAACAGGCGCGAAGCATGAGGTGAATCACGCGAAAGATGCAACTTCTGGCGGGCATAGCGCCAAATCTGCTCGATGGGGTCTCCATCGGGCTCCAGCTGTTCGAGTGGTTGAAGCCATACGTGCAATGTTCGGCTTAGCACAGCGTTGTAGATATCGTCCTTGGTGTTGAAGTAATACAGAACGTTAGCCTTGGACATACCCGCATTGCGTGCAATCTGCTCCACCGTGGAACCTCGGTAGCCATTGGCTGAGAATACGTCCAGGGCGGCAACCACAATGCGTGCCTCATTTTCTACCTGTATACGGGTTCGCTTGCGATTGGCCAGTTTGTTTGTCAATTGACTGCCTACAATTGTTGACCAAGTGGTCAACTTACGTTAGCTTGATACAAAGTTCAAGCGCCGTGCTACGCACGACATCGCCTTCGGCGGATTTTTTAAGTCACCGGTCACAGTATCAACCAGAGCACGTAACCTCATGATTGACAATCTTATTGGCGGGCAGCGTATTGCCAGCAAAAGCGGGAAGTCCCAACCGGTGTATAACCCGGCCACCGGAGAGGCCATTGACGAAGTGGGTCTGAGCTCGGCCGATGAAGTGGCTGCTGCTGTGCAGGTAGCGGCTGATGCTTTCCCGGCATGGGCCGCTACGCCACCACTGAAACGCGCAGCCATCATGTTCCGTTTCAATGAGCTGATCATCAAACATGCCGATGATATTGCGCGCGAAATCTCCCGTGAGCATGGCAAGACCCACGATGATGCTCTGGGCGAGGTGCAGCGAGGTCGTGAGGTGGTGGAATTCGTGTGTGGCATACCGCAGCTGCTCAAAGGCGAGTTTTCCAGAAACGTTGGACCACAAATTGATTCTTACTCTGACCGGCAGCCGCTGGGAGTCTGTGCAGGTATCACACCGTTCAATTTTCCGGCGATGGTGCCTTTGTGGATGTATCCCGTGGCCATTGCCTGCGGCAATACATTCGTGCTGAAGCCGTCTGAGCGTGATCCGTCCGCCGCCCTGATGGTAGCCGATCTGCTGAATCAGGCCGGACTCCCCGAAGGTGTACTCAACGTGGTCAATGGTGACAAGGAGGCGGTTGACGCGCTACTTGATCACTCCAAGGTGCAGGCCGTCAGCTTTGTGGGTTCCACGCCTATTGCAGAATATGTCTACAACCGTGGCAACCAGGCCGGTAAGCGAGTACAGGCGCTGGGTGGTGCAAAGAATCACATGGTGGTCATGCCCGACGCTGACATGGACCAGGCTGTGGATGCGTTGATGGGGGCTGGCTTTGGCTCTGCCGGTGAGCGTTGCATGGCAATCTCAGTGGCGGTTCCTGTCGGTGAACAGACGGCCGACCGGCTCGTCGAAGCCTTGCGCCCCAAGGTGGAAGCCTTGCGTGTTGGTCCGGCGGACGATCCGGACGCTGAAATGGGGCCCGTGATAACCGCGGATGCCAAGAAGCGCATAACGTCCCTGATCGACAGTGGTGTTGCCGCGGGTGCTGAGCTGGTCGTGGATGGGCGACAGATGTCCTTGCAGGGCTATGAAAACGGTTATTTTCTGGGTGGTTCACTGTTCGACAAGGTGACCACGGATATGGACATCTACCAACAGGAAATCTTTGGTCCGGTGCTGGCTGTGGTCAGAGCCCAGGATTACGGACAGGCCGTCAACATGATCAATGATCATGAGTACGGCAACGGCACGGCTATCTTCACGCGTGATGGTGATGCAGCGCGTTCATTTGCTGACAGCATCCAGGTGGGCATGGTCGGCGTGAACGTGCCAATCCCCGTGCCCGTGGCCTATCACAGCTTCGGTGGCTGGAAGCGCTCCATCTTTGGTGATCATTCGATCTATGGGCCTGAAGGTGTGCACTTCTATACACGTCTGAAAACGGTGACTACTCGCTGGCCAACGGGCATCAAGCAAGGTGCGGTATTTACCTTCCCCACCTGATGAGTCATGCATTGTCAGACATTGCTAGCAGCGCATAACAGGCATCGAAAGCACAACCTGTCCGGAGACAAGACATGGCGACAATAACCAGCAATATGCACATCAACAGTGAGCGCCTTTGGGATTCGCTGATGGAGATGGCGAAGATAGGGCCAGGAGTTGCCGGTGGTAACAATCGCCAGACTCTCACCGATGAAGATGCACAGGGTCGAAAACTGTTCGAGCAATGGTGTGTCGATGCCGGTTGCACTATGGGCCTGGACAAGATGGGCACGATGTTCGCGCGGCGTGAAGGAACTGATCCCGATGCGCTGCCGGTGTATGTCGGTTCACATCTGGATACTCAACCCACGGGTGGTAAATACGACGGCGTGTTGGGAGTTCTTGGCGGGCTGGAGATCATCCGGCAACTCAATGACATGAACGTCAAGACTAAGCACCCCATCGTGGTGGTTAATTTCACTAACGAAGAAGGCACACGCTTCGCCCCGGCCATGGTGGCTTCAGGTGTATTTGCTGGCATTCACACGCTCGACTGGGCTTACGATCGTACGGATGCGGATGGCACACGTCTGGGCGATGAGCTTGAACGTGTCGGCTATCTGGGTGATGAAGAGGTGGGTGCCCGGCAGATGCATGCCTTCTTTGAATTACACATTGAGCAAGGCCCCATTCTGGAAAAAGAAGGCAAGGACATCGGCGTGGTCACACACGGGCAAGGCCTGAAGTGGCTGGAAGTGACCTTGATCGGCAAGGAAAGCCATACCGGTTCTACACCCATGCCCATGCGCGTT
Organism: uncultured Granulosicoccaceae bacterium; assembly: GCA_964352535.1. GTDB lineage: Bacteria > Pseudomonadota > Gammaproteobacteria > Granulosicoccales > Granulosicoccaceae > Granulosicoccus. The sequence goes on from CAYGSW010000008.1 coordinate 17,244, forward strand.
AACGCCGGACTAGGCATGGCGCGCATCACCGAGATGGTCAATGAGATTGCCCTGAGTCATGCACCATTGGCGGTAGGCGCCATCGGGCAATGCGATGTATACCCAAATTCGCGCAATATCATTCCAGGCAAGGTGGTGTTTACCGCCGATTTCCGTCATCCCGACAAAGCGGTTATTGCTGATATGGAAACGCGCTTTCGCGAAGGTTGCAAGGATATTGCTGATGTCATCGGCCTTGGCCTGAGCATACAGGAGGTGGGTGGTTTTGATCCGGTCACCTTTGATGAAAACTGCGTTAACGCGGTGCGAGCCGCTGCGCAGCGTCTGGGTTACAGTCATCGGGATCTGGTATCCGGTGCGGGTCATGATGCTTGCTGGATCAATCGTGTAGCACCCACTTCCATGGTGATGTGTCCTTGTGTGGATGGTCTGTCGCACAATGAAGCAGAAGAGATATCCCCTGACTGGGCGGCAGCAGGCACGAATGTGCTGTTTCATGCGGTAGTGGAAACAGCGGTTATCGTTGACTGAACATTGGCAGACTAAATTCAAAAGGCACTTGCCTGATAGGCATCATGGCAAGAGCCTTTCAAACAAAGATCGAGCATTGCGTTAAAAATTCATGCAGTCGTAACAACACACGAGGTAGCGTCGCTTTTTACGTTATCAATCTATCGTGCGTTAACAGCAGAGAGAGCTTATGAGTACAGTGATCAAGGGTGGTACCGTCGTTACTGCCGACCGAAGTTACAAGGCTGATGTCAAAATCGAGAAAGGTGTCATCTCGGAAATCGGCCAGAACCTCAGCGCTGATGAAACGCTGGATGCTGATGGTTGCTATGTGATGCCTGGTGGCATCGACCCACACACGCATCTGGAAATGCCTTTCATGGGTACTTACTCATCAGATGACTTCGAATCCGGTACACGTGCGGCACTGTCCGGTGGTACCACCACTGTCGTTGATTTCTGTTTGCCGGCACCTGGACAGTCGCTTCTTGAGGCGCGCCAGATGTGGGATAACAAGACATCCAAAGCCTCATGTGATTTCTCGTTTCACATGGCTATTACGTGGTGGGACAAGCAGGTGTTTGAAGAGATGGCAACCGTAGTGGATAGCGGTATCAATACCTTCAAGCACTTCATGGCCTACAAGGGTGCGCTGATGGTCAACGATGAAGAACTGTATTCATCGTTCAAACGTTGCGCCGCATTGGGTGCCTTGCCGCTGGTCCATGCTGAAAACGGTGATGTCGTTGCGCAATTGCAGGCCAGTCTGATGGCCGAGGGCAACAACGGTCCGGAGGCACACGCGTTTTCCCGACCTCCGCAGGTGGAAGGTGAGGCGGTTAATCGTGCCATCATGATTGCTGACATGGCCGGTGTGCCGTTGTACGTTGTTCATGTCTCATGTGAAGAGGCGCATGAGGCCATTCGCCGATCACGCCAGAATGGCAAGCGTGTTTTTGGTGAGCCGTTAATACAACACTTGACGCTTGATGAATCAGAATATGCGCATCCGGATTGGGATCATGCGGCGCGGCGCGTCATGTCACCTCCCTTCAGAAGTCGTGATCATCAAGACTCGTTGTGGGCAGGACTTGCCGCTGGCAGCTTGCAAGTGGTGGCCACGGATCACTGCGCGTTTACCAGTGAGCAAAAGCGTTTGGGAGTGGGCGACTTTACAAAGATACCAAACGGAACCGGTGGGCTCGAGGATCGCTTGTCCGTGCTATGGACCCGTGGCGTTACAACAGGCAGATTGACCATGAACGAGTTCGTGGCGGTCACGTCCACCAACATCGCCAAGATACTCAATATGTACCCCAGGAAAGGCGCTATTCTTGAAGGAGCGGATGCGGACATCGTTGTGTGGGATCCAAAGCGCGGCAAGACCATCAGCGCAGCCTCGCAGCAGTCTGCGATCGACTACAACGTGTTCGAAGGTATTGATGTGGAAGGCCTGCCTCGCTTTACGCTGACGCGAGGGCAGTGCGTTGTCAATGAGGACACTCTGAACACGGAAGAGGGTCATGGAGAGTTTGTTGCGCGTAACCCGTACCCTGAAGTCAATCGTGCCTTGTCGCAATGGAAGGAATTAACAGCGCCACATCCTGTAATGCGTGATCCTGCCAACATGCCAGCTGGTGTGTGAGTAGTCTATAGCTGACGGGATCTGAGCGTATTGACTATGAGTTGCCAGAAACAGCATGGGTGAGCTGGTAATCCAGATCGACGATCTGTCACTGACTTTTCCTACCAAGGACGGCGATGTACACGCCCTGAGTGGAATCGATTTGACAATCTCACAGGGAGATTTTGTATCGTTTATAGGCCCTTCTGGCTGTGGCAAGACCACGTTGCTGAGAGTCATCGCTGATCTTGAGCAACCCACAGCAGGCGCTATCAATGTCAACGGCATGAGCCCTGAACAGGCGCGTATGGCACGTGCCTATGGCTATGTGTTTCAAGCGGCAGCGCTGTATCCGTGGCGCACGATTGCAAAAAACATAGCGTTGCCGTTGGAGATCATGGGTCTTGATGCTGCAAGTGTAGCGTCGCGGGTTGCAAAGAACCTTGAGCTTGTCAATCTTGCAGGCTTTGAACAGAAGTATCCCTGGCAGCTCTCGGGTGGCATGCAGCAGCGCGCCTCCATTGCACGAGCGCTGGCTGTTGAGCCCGATCTACTCTTGATGGATGAGCCTTTTGGTGCACTGGATGAGATTGTCAGAGATCATCTGAACGAACAGTTGTTGCAACTATGGGCGGCAACCAGTAAGACCGTCGTGTTTGTCACGCACTCGATACCTGAGGCGGTCTTTCTTTCCACACACATCGTCGTCATGTCGCCGCGTCCAGGACGTATACATGACATCATTGAAAGTGATTTGCCCAGAACGCGTGATCTGGACATCAGGGAAACACCGGAATTTCTGGCACTGGCGCAGCGTGTTCGCTCAGGACTCAGAGAAGGGCATGGCTACGATGAGGTGGCCTGAGTAATGAACCCGACACCTGCAGCCCCGTCAAACTCTACCTTCAGAATTGCAACATCAACGTCAATCTCGACGCCCAAACTGAAAAAATCAGAATCAGCGTTCATTCCAGTCGCGGTTGTGGTCCTTTCCATACTCTGCCTGTGGTACGCCGGTGCCGTGATGCTCAATCTGGCCTGGGAGAAAAGCTCAGCTGAGCGCGCAGGTACAAGTCCGGCGCTGATGAGTATGGTGAGTAACACTATGAGCCAGGATCGCCCGGTATTGCCAGCGCCTCATCAAGTGGTGGTGGAGATCTACAACACGACCGTCAAGAAGAAGATCAGTTCGAAGCGCAGCCTGATCTATCACGCCGGCATTACGTTGAGTTCCTCCATGCTTGGCTTTCTCATGGGAACAGTGCTGGGTATCGTTCTGGCTATTGCCATCGTCTACAACGAAGCCTTGAGTAAAAGCTTGTTGCCCTGGATCATCGCATCGCAAACAATACCCATACTGGCAATAGCACCGATGATCATTGTTGTACTCAACGCCATCGGCGTGCAGGGTCTGTTGCCCAAGGCCTCGATTTCCATGTACCTGAGCTTCTTTCCCGTGGTGGTGGGTATGGTCAAGGGCTTGAGTTCGGCGGATCGCAGTCACATGGATTTGATGCGCACCTACCATGCATCCGGTAGCCAGACGTTCTGGAAACTACGCTTGCCAACGTCCATTCCCTATCTGTTCACCAGCATGAAAGTGGCAGTCGCTATCTCTCTGGTAGGTGCTATCGTTGCAGAGTTGCCCACAGGTGCTGTGGCAGGTCTGGGAGCCCGGCTGCTGGCTGGATCGTATTACGGTCAGACGGTACAGATATGGTCGGCGCTGGTCGTGGCTTCCGTGCTTGCAGCATTGCTTGTGGCCTTTATCGGGGCCCTGGGTCATTGGGTTAACCGTCGCATGGGCCTGTCGCATGTCTGAAGCTACACTGGACAGGCCGGTTGCCCCTCCATTGAAGCCCATGCAGCGAATACTGCTTACCGGTGTACAGGTGTTTGCCGCGCTGGCGTTGTTGCTGCTGCTAATGAACCAGATATCCGGTCCACAGTACGCGGTGAGTGGTGCAGGAAGTGAGTCAGCTCTGAGTCCTGCATCTAAGCTTTCCTCTATCAGTTCACTGATGGGGCCTCTGTTGTTGCTGGTAGCTGGATGGAGCAGTGTCATGCTCCTGAAAAAGCAACTGCTATTTGACGCCGGAATTATCAGTTTGCTGGTCTCATCAACCGTTGCCTACCTGTTACTGATCACGCTCGACGAGCGTGATACACGTGCCTGGGGCTATTGGCTTGAGGTCATCGCGGCCTGGCTGCTTGCCTGGGCGTGTGTTGAGCAATTGGCCAGCATCAAAACCCTGTCTACAGCCTATCGCTGGTTGTTGGGCGTTGTCATCCCGGTCCTGTTCGGTGTGTGGCTGCTGGTTCTCTGGGAGCTGTTGACGAAAGGGTTTGATGTGCCTCAGGTGTTGTTACCTGCACCTAGTGCCATTGGTCAGCGTTTTCTGACATCCACGTCTATTTTGTGGGCCGACTTCCAGCAAACCTTCTTGCGCGCGGTGTTAATCGGCTATGCCATCGGTTGTGGTGCAGGTTTTATTATCGCCATTCTGATCGATCGTTCACCTTTTCTGCAACGAGGTCTATTGCCTGTTGGCAATCTGGTATCCGCTTTGCCGATTGTTGGTGTCGCACCCATCATGGTGATGTGGTTCGGTTTCGACTGGCCATCGAAAGCCGCCGTTGTCATCATCATGACGTTCTTTCCCATGCTGGTTAATACGATTGCTGGCTTGAGTGCAGCCCAGCCCATGCAGCACGATTTAATGAAGACGTATGCGGCCAGTTACTGGCAAAGTCTGTTCAAAATGCGAATCCCTGAAGCACTGCCGTTTATCTTCAACGCGTTGAAGATAAATTCCACGCTGGCCATGATTGGAGCTATCGTTGCCGAATTCTTCGGCACGCCCACAGTGGGCATGGGATTCCGGATATCCACGGAAGTAGGGCGAATGAACGTTGATATGGTCTGGGCAGAAATCGCTGTGGCTGCAGTGGCTGGCTCACTGTTCTATGGCTTAATTGCATTGCTTGAGCGGATTACTACGTTCTGGCATCCGTCCATTCGCAAGAGCTGACTGACATGCGTCATCGCCTACATGACATGCATCATCGCCTATTTACCGCCGTACCCCGGTCGTAAAAATGTATACCAACCTCTAGTAAGCAAACAGGAGAACAACTCGTGAGTATCTTGAAGAAGGATCGCACTAATCTAGCGAAGGTGGGGCTGCTGGCAGCAGCGCTTGGCATCAGTAGTTCAGCTGCAAAGGCTGCTGATGATGTCACTCTGCAACTGAAATGGGTAACCCAGGGACAATTCGCTGGCTACTACGTGGCACAGGACAAAGGCTTCTATGATGAGGCTGATTTAAATGTCACCATCAAGCCTGGCGGGCCTGA
>CAYGSW010000008.1:22744-45037 GCA_964352535.1 uncultured Granulosicoccaceae bacterium
CCACAAGTCATTGTCGGCGGTGGTGCCGACGTTATCGTCGACTGGATGCCATCAGCACTGGCCAGTCGTGAAAAAGGTGTGCCGTTGGTCAACATCGCTCAGCCGTTCAAGCGTTCAGGCATGATGCTCACCTGTTTGAAAGAATCAGGCATAACCTCTCCCGAAGATTTCAAAGGCCGCACACTGGGCGTCTGGTTTTTTGGAAACGAGTATCCGTTTCTGAGCTGGATGTCCTCACTGGGTATTTCAACCGAAGGTGGTGAAGACGGTGTTACCGTTCTCAAGCAAGGCTTTAACGTTGATCCTCTGTTACAAAAGCAGGCCGACTGTATTTCCACCATGACCTACAACGAGTACTGGCAGGTTATCGATGCCGGTATCTCTGAAGATCAGCTAGTGGTCTTCAAATACGAAGAGCAGGGCGTATCGACCATGGAGGATGGCTTATACGTGATGGAAGAGAATCTGGAAGATCCTGCATTCGTGGACAAGATGGCTCGCTTTGTCGCGGCTTCAATGAAAGGCTGGGAGTATGCGAGGGAGAATCCTGACGAGGCTGCCGACATCGTTCTGGAAAATGATGCCAGTGGTGCGCAAACAGAAAAGCATCAGCAACGTATGGTGCGCGAGATCAACAAGCTGACTGCAGGCTCTGACGGCACACTTGATGTTGCCGATTATGAGCGGACGGTCAACACCCTGCTCTCGGGTGGTTCAGATCCTGTTATCAGCACTGCGCCAGAAGGTGCCTGGACTTCGGTTGTTACCGACAAACTGTCTTCGATGTAGTTTTTCCGGTTTACTGTCTTGCACATAGGTGCAAGGCTAACCATCAGTATGAAAAGGGCGTACTCTTGTACGCCCTCTTTCTTTTTCTGGCATGCAAGTGAACCACCCCGAGTCGACTACAGCGAAGCCCAGTATCAGCCTCGTGGTTGGCATTCTGGTATTGGCGTCCAGCGTCAGTATCATGTCAACCGATATGTATACGCCGAGTCTGCCAGATCTGGCCCAGTGGTTCGACACCACACCGAGTCTTGTCAAACTCACTATCAGCTTGAACATGCTGGCGTTTGGTATTGCACAGCTTTTTCATGGGCCTTTGTCAGATCGCTATGGTCGCAAACCCGTGCTCATTATCAGTTCAGTTTTCGTGGTGATACTGTGTCTGGCCTGTGCAATGGCGCAGTCCATCGAACAACTGATTGCTGCGCGCATATTGCTAGGTCTGGCTGCCGCGGCAGAAGCTGTGATCGGGCTGGCGATCATCAAGGATCTGTATACCGAGAAGGAGCAGGTTAAAGCGCTGGCACTGTTGGGTATGGTGATTGCCATAACACCCGCCGTTGCACCGATTATCGGTGGCTACCTGCACGTGGCTTTTGGTTGGCAGAGCAACTTCTATGTGATCAGCGCCATGGCCTTTATATCGATGGTTGTCGTAGCCAGGGTATTACCCGAATCCACCGTACCAAACCCCGGTGCCCTGAAACCAAAAGTGCTGCTTAGCGCTTATGCAGGACTATTGAAGAACTCTGATTTTCTGGTGCACTGCGCCATACTGGGCGTGGCTCTTGGTTTGGTCTTCGTGTTTGTTACTGGTGCACCTTTTGTGTTGATAGACAAGCTGGGCGTGGCTGCAGATCAATTCGGCTACTACCAGGCCAGTATTGTTTTGGCATTCTTTTTTGGTAGCGTGTTGGCATCACGACTTGCTGATCACTGGGAGGCCATGAGCTTGCTGCGTTTGGGCGTAGCGCTGGTTCTGACCGGATCAGTGGTGCTGTGCATTGTCATATTCTCCGACCTGATCACGCCACTCACGCTAACAGGCGCGTATTCGATAATCACGTTTGGCATGGGACCACTGTTTGCTGTTGCACCGAGCCGTGCTCTACGATCCATTGAAGGTCAATCTGGAACCGCGTCCGCGTTATTGAGCGGTATCGAGCAAACAATGGCAGGTATGGCCGCTGTCATGATCAGCTTACTGCACGACGGCACAGCACGACCAATGGCCTTTGTCACTCTGGTGCTTGGCATAGTGCTAATTACACTTTTCATGCGATCACGTGTGGAGGATGAATTGCACGCCCGCACGTAGGCATGTGCCTGTTGTGCTTTGACGCTATCTTCAAAAACGAAAGGCAGCCTGCCAAGTCAAACCACCCCCGCCCTCCAAAAGAGGACAGGGGTAACGTTCACGACATGGATCGTCAACGATACGGATTGCTACTGGATGCCGAAGCGATATCCGACACCGAAGATAAACTCATCGATCAAGTCAGCGCCAGCGTAGAGTGTGCCGGGGCCCATTGGAAGGTAGATGCCACCGCCAATTTGCAATTCGGTTTCGTCAACTGATCCGCCACCGACTCTGATTGCCGGAACGCCGAATCCGATATCGATGGTTTCAGTCGGAAAGTCGAAAGACAAACGAGTAAGCCCCAGATTTGCGTACCAGCTCAATCCGTTTTCAGGATTCATTGCTTCTTTTGGACTGATCAATAAAGCGACACCCAGGCCGGTGAAGTCAAGACCGTCAAGATCGGCTGTGTGGTAGTTCGCCTGTATGGCGGTATCAAGGTTACCCATTGCCGAACTAGATTGTGTCAAAGCGGGCAAGTAGTAAAAAACACCTAGCCCGAAAGAGTTGCCGTCAGGGCCAAATTCACTGAGACCAAAATCTCCATACACCGTCAGTGTGTCATTCACCCCGTAGTTTACGCGAGCACCAATGTTCTGATAATCACCAGAAGTTGTGAATGAGCCTTCAACTGAAAGTTTGGGGCTGTTTGAAGGATCAGCTGAGCGCCCACTCAGCGTTCCAAACCAATCTGCCTGCGCAGTCATGCTGGTAGCCACTAGACCAGCTAGCAGGACTAAACGTTTCAATTTCATAGAGCTTCTCCGTAAGTTTACGTGTGTTTTGACAGTGGTTATAGAGTGCGTGCGAAGTATACACACCTAAGGCTAACGGACACTATTGTCAAAAAGGCCAGTAAGTCAGCGTTGCTGTTTGGAATTATCATTTGCAAAGCGTTCCATCAGTGCTATGCAAAGCGCCCCGATAATTATCAAACCGATCGCAATCCAAGTGCTGCTCTCATTGAAGGAGGGCATGAACCATCGATAGCTGGTGACGATTTCCCGGGCAGGTTTATCAGCTCGTTCAATCGTGGCTGTTATGGCGTCTTTCCATGGCCAGATAACCACCAGGGAGCCAATGACAAACCCCGTCATCAAGGCCAGCGTCTGATCGGCATAGCGTTTGAATACCCAGCCCAGAATGTGCGAGAAGGCAACGAGTCCGAATCCGCAGCCCAATGCCAGTGGTATCAGCACGGCCAGATTGAATGAACTGATTGCGCCCAGCACCAGCGCATAGTTACCCATGAGTATCAACACGAATGAGCCGGATAATCCGGGCAGAATCATGCTACTGATAGCGACGACGCCACACAGGAATACATAGAGCATGCCGTCATTTTCGGATGCTGGTGCCAGAGTGGCAATGGCCACAGCGATTGCAGTGCCAATGACCAGCATGGCCACCGTGAGAACGGACCAGTGTCTGACGCCACGTGCAACATATACCACCGATAGCAGTATCAGCCCGAAAAAGAAGGCCATGGTAAAGCGTTCATGCTGTTCAAGCAGGTATTCGAAGATCTTCGCCAGACTGACTATGCTGATTGCCACACCACCCAGAAGCACAGCCAGCCATGTGCCATCCACATGCTGCCAGGCGGCGGCCACTTTACCTTGTAACAACAATCTGGCAGCAGTGATGTCACAGCGTCGGATTGCATTGATAAGGCGTTCGTAGATACCTGTTATCAGCGCGATAGTGCCGCCAGAGACACCGGGGATAACATTGGCTGCTCCCATTGCCAGGCCTGTAAGGAACAGGACAATTTGTGAATTCATGCGTCGGGCTCGTTATCGAGGCTGTCCAGAATCGGTAGCATCCAGGGTTTGTTGGCGGCAATCTCTTCACGGGACAGACCGCTGAGTTCATAGGGCATGACCAGCCATTTATCCGTGCTGTGAAGATAGAAATCAGGTTTGATATCGGTGCGATTGTACTTTGGCTTGTACCAGGGCACAGCAATGCGAACCTGACTGGGCATATTGTCCTTCATACGATGTGACAATCGACTCACAACGGCGCTGGCAGTCAGGCCTGAACTGAACACGTCATCTACTATCAGCAAGCCATCATCATGGCCAACAGTTTCCAGTAAATACTGGGTTCCGTGAATTCGGATCTCCTCTTCGGGATTGTCGACCATCTGCTGGTAGGTGTTTAGCCCTCGGTATGATGTTCTTATGGAAATGTGATCGGTGGGAAAACCAAGAAACTGCAAACATTCCTGTACCGCGATCCCTACAACACTGCCGCCTCTCCAGAGGCCGACGATGAACGTCGGGCGGAAGCCACTTTCGGCGATCATCACACCCAGACGATAAGCATCGTGAAGCAGTTCGGTCTCAGTGACATAGTGTTTTTCTTGCAAGGTAGATCCTGTGATCTGCCGGATTTATCCGTGGAGCGGGCAAGTATAAAGGGTGTAGGCGTAACAAGGCGCATCGGATGGTGGTAGTCCAGTGGCCATGATTGTCAAGCCATGAAATGCGTGCGCACCCGTGGGCTGAGGTTAGCCACACTTTGATGCGATAATCCATGTCTACACAAACAACCTTCGGCAACAGCAATGAAACAGTATCTGGATGCTCAGCAGTTGCTGGAGGACTCTTTTCAGCTCGCTGCCAATGTCTATCGCAGTGGATTTCGTCCAAGCTTTATTGTTGCCGTGTGGCGAGGCGGAGCACCAATGGGCATCGCAATGCAGGAACTGCTCGCGTATCGCGGTGTGCATTCAGACCACATTACAGTGAGAACCTCTTCGTACCACGATATCGATCAGCAGAACAGTCAGGTGCAGGTATTCAACATGAATTATCTTGTCAAGAAACTAGCCCGGGAAGATCGACTGCTTATCGTTGACGATGTCTATGACACGGGCAGAAGCATAGAGGCCATCATTGATACCTTGGCGGCAAAAACACGCCGCAATCTGCCGGGTGATATTCGTGTTGCTGTTCCTTATTACAAACCCAGCCGAAACAAGACGACAAGAGTACCAGACTACTACATACACGAAACAGATCAGTGGTTGAAGTTTCCACATTCACTTGAAGGTCTGACCCTTCAGGAAGTGCAGGAAAATCGTCCTCAACTGGCTGACATTGTTTCGCAGCCTGCAAGCACAGGGCGTGAATAACGGTTATTCACCGGTAAACGGTGTCGTGAAGGCTGTGATTTATCGCATGCTTCGGCTGCCGCCACATGACAATCAAAAGACTGAGTCACAACTTGTATCAGTGCGTGACCATCTCATTTTCCGACGCTGTAGTATTCACATGTTACGTACTGCAGCTTGTCAGTAGCGCATGCTTCGCGGCAACATCATCGCCTCAACTGGATGGTCATCTTTACTCGCAATGACAGTCAGCTCTAAATACACTCGCGCATCAGGCGCTTCGTTTGTTGCATCGGGAAATGTGGTTGAATTGCCGCTGTCACGTTCCTCGCCAAAACCTGCTACGGCTGCACTGCGCTCACGAGCCTCTTGTGTATCCGAGTCGCGTGTCGGTGCCAGCCTGTTATCGGTACGACAGCATTTGCGCTACAAGGCGTCAATGGGTATAGATGACCTTCCGTTCATCGAACAGAGCTACTCGCAACAGGTTGCCAGTAATCTGCATGCCAGGTTGCGTACTCTGCTTGATCAGGAGTTCGGTAGCTTACGGGTGCATCGTCGGCGCAAGAGCTTTATCGTGAGCCATCATTGCGTGGAGTCGTTGATTGCAGGATTGCTTCGAGTGCAGTTTCACAGTCAGCAAATACCGTTGCCAGCAACCCGTGAAGGCGAAGGTTTAAGTGATGTGTGCGGTGTTCCGCTGACATGGGGCATCGGCACAACACTGGCTGAAGCCGAGGATAAACGCCTCAATAAACTTGAGGTATGAGACGTCTGCGAGCCGTAGTGTGATTCGCCAATGAGTAGTTGTACCTCATCGGTTTTCACGTCCACGCAGCGAACGTTCCAGACGCCTGAGTAGTAGCGACAGCATGATGGTGACTATCAGGTAGATGTACGCCACGATATTGTAGGTTTCCATGAATCTGAACGAGCCTGCAGCATAGATTTTTCCCAGTTGGGTGATATCTGCCACACCGAGCACAGAAACCAGGGCTGAGTCCTTGATCATTGCAATGAAGTCATTTCCCAGTGGGGGCAGTACCGTCCTCAGGGCCTGCGGAAAGATGACATAGCGAAAGCGACTCCACGTCGATAAACCCAGCGACTTGGCAGCCTCGTTCTGTCCAGTGCCGACGGCTTGTATGCCAGCACGAAACACCTCAGCAATAAACGCAGAATAGCCAAGCGTCAAGGCCAGAATCGCGCGCCATATCAGGGGAACGTCACGGGTTCGGAACGGTTCGTCAAACAAAGGTGCAAACACCGCGTTGAGTGCCTGCACCAGCAAGGGTGTTCCAACAAAAGCGATGTAGAATAATAACACCAGCATTGGTATGCCACGCATTATCTCGATATAGAACCGCGCAGCTTGCCGTAGCACGAGATAAGGTGACAACACCGCTGTTGCCAGCAGCAATCCAAGCAGGCTGGCCAGCGAGAAGGCTGTGACGGTGACGAAGGCGGTTACGCCAACCCCTTTAACCAGAATGGCAAAGACGTCAGCATAAAGCTCGTCTGTCATTATCCTGTAGCCTAACCAGACACCAATACCCAAGGTGGCCAGCAGCCACCAGGGGAAATCTTTGTCCGCCTCATGAGGGCTTTGATCAGCAGAGTTATGCACAGCTCATGATGGCATAACTGCGCAGCTTCCTAGCTCAAACTACTCTCCCAAGGTGTACTCCAGAAACCAACGAGTGTTCAGAGCATCGAGGGTCCCATCGGCACGCATGCTGTCAATACCGGTGTTGAAGGGGCCGACAAGGTCTGAACCTTTTGGGAATATGAAGCCGAAATCCTCAGAGCCCATGGCGTTGCCAACAAGTTTGAACGTCTCCGGATTGGCTTTGACGTAGCCCTTGCCAGCTGTGCCGTCGGTTAGTACCAGATCGACATCACCAGCCCGCAACGCTTGAATGGATGTACCAAACGTATCGAACAATCTGATCCTGGGATTGGCTTCATCGCCATCCAGCACTTCGTAAACCGCCGTGTAGAAGGGTGTTGTGCCAGCCTGAGCGCCGATGAGACCATCTTCGATAGCCGCAAATTCTTCCGCATTGGTGAATCGTTCCTCATCGGCACGTACCAGCATGAACATTTCAGAGCGCATATAAGGGATTGAAAAATCAACTTTTTCCCGACGGTCGTCACGGATAGTGATGCCTGTCATGCCAACGTCGTACTGGCCTTCGCTTACGGCCGGAATCATGGCATCCCAGCTGGTATTTTCGATGACGAGTTCAAAGTTCAACCGCTTGGCAAGTTCACGTATGGCGTCGTATTCCCAACCGATGGCCTCGCCTGACTTGGGGTCAACAAACTGGAGCGGGGGGTAGGCGTTCTCGGTCGCCACAACCACTTTCATTCCCTGTAAGTCCGGATGATTGCCAGCGTGTGCAACACCAATGACAGTGCTTGCTACAGCTATGGCACTCAGTATCAGACGTCGGTACGACGATAAAACGTCCGCTACATGCTCGTTCATGTAAAACTCCGTGTTAGTTTCTCGACTCCCATGATCCGCCCGGCATGCCTATGACGCAAGTGAGCTGGATAACTTGTCAGGAAGTATGACGCATAATCTGTCGTTTGCGGCAGGCAGTGTCAATTGATCGTCAGATCAGCGAAAAAAAATCGCCGATAAGGTACGAAACGCTACAGGCTATCAGCCCCAGACTCCATGCCTTCATCCAGAGGATGTTGCCATGTCTGGCAGCAACAAAAAGCACAACGCCGATGACGATGGACATCCACATCGACAGTGTCAGCATACTGTGCATGGATTCGCCGTAAGGTACAGCCGGATCCGGTGGAGCGTTTTCAGGGTATCGCATGGTGGCTATTAGCGATGAGTGCCTGCTGATAGCTCAACAGCACCAGGCAAGCCATGCACGTCGGTGTGCATCTGTTTATTCCACAACTGAGCGCTGCGAATAGCCCGGGCGTTTTGCACATAAGCAGCTGCGACAGTAATCAGAATGACGGTGGCTGGAGGTGGTTCATTCTTCGTTGCAAAACTGTCCAGCAATGTGGTGTTGATGGATATGGCTGCCGTGCCTTTTACCCGCAATGCCTCATCAACACCAGGTACGAGGAAGATGAGTCCAACGCGAGAATCGTTTATCAGATTTCGCAGCGTATCTATCCGGTTGTTGCCTCGTCGGTCAGGGATGGCAATCGTATTGTCATCAATGATGCGGAAGGCTTCTCCGGGATTGTCACCTCGCGGGGAACAATCTATTCCACATTCAGAGTAGGTGCCTAGAATGAAGAATGGGGACGCTGATAACCAGGTTTGCATGGCCGGGGTCAGGCTGTCGCTTATCTTTTTTCGGGAGGAGGGCTTCGGCGCTCGATAGCGAGACTCCAACACTTCGATGGAGGTCAGTAGGTCAGGTTGGGTCACAAGCACGTTACAAAAGCGATCCTGTAGAAAGCCTGACTTTTAACAGATAAGAGGCTTTAGAGCAACAAAGCCTGCGAAGTCGCTCTGGCACGCTTCGCAGGCTTTGTTGGCAGGCCGCCGTGGAGGCGGCCTGATGGCAATGCACTTGCCCGACAGGCGTGCTATGCGTTTGCTGGCTTGACGAAAAGAAGTGTATCTCAGCTCTGGGCTGGCAAGCGCGCGCTGTTGCTCATTTTGCAAAGGCAAAGTGTGACGAACCTTGCATACTCTACTGCTAACGGTAAAGCTGGCAACAGGTCAGGCTTTCTGAATGATCAAGCACCAACGTCGCCGCGTTTTCGAAGCGGGGCACGTTGCAGCGAGTCGTGATATTCACGAATCCCGTCCACCAGAGCCTGTGCCAGACGATTACGGTAGTCGTTGTGCTCCAGTCTCTGGGCCTCTGGCTCGTGGCTGAGGCAGCTTAATTCCATAAGCACACCCGGGATAAAGCTCTGCGTCAGAACAAAAAAAGTTTCCTCTTTCACTCCTGCGTTCTGAACGCCGTGATCGTTAACGCTCACCTCGGCAAAGAGGTGTTCGTGCAATGTGTCTGCAAGTCTTGCAGAGCCTTCTGTAAAGCCCAGGTCAATGTCATTAGTGGTACTACCGATGGTGCGGTGCATCGAGCCGTGCCCTTCAGTATGCTTTTTCTGATGCTTTGCAGCCAGACTTTGCTGAATGTTTGCCGGACCTGCGAAATAGGATTCCACAAGATTGATGTCTGTTTGCGGAAGGTGATTGAAATGCAGTGAAATCACCATGTCTGCGTTGCCGCGTTTTATCGCATTGACCCGCGCATGCCGTGACAGGCCGTAGTCATGATTACGCGTCAGTTTTACGTCAATGTGCTTGAATTCAGTGAGCGCTAGTCTGATGCGACGCGCGATGTCCAGAGTCAGATCTTTCTCCAGAAGACCGTTGTGGCCTTTCGCCCCCTGATCTGTACCTCCATGACCGGGGTCGATCATCACCACAAAGGGTTCAACGTCAATATCTGGCTTCACCAGCATGGCGTCCTTGCTGACCGTCTGCCAGCCAGGACGCTGAAAGCCTGTCGGTTGAAGCAGGGCCTGGAAGCTGTGCAGTTGGCTGTGAGTAGCCAGGACCTTGAGCAACGTTGTTTGCGATGCATTCTGTGGCTTATCGCCGGTCAGATTTTGACTGTTACTATTTTCTGCGGGCATCATCCGGAGGAATGCTGCACGGCGTTGATCACTGGCTGTACGAGATACAGCGTACTGTTCATAGGCCTCTACCCAATGACTCTGGTCTGTCGACAGCGCAGCAGACTGTGGAGTGTCACTTTGCTGGCGTCGCTCCTCGATAGCCGTGTCCGCTGCAACATCGACCATGTCTGGCAGAGGCCGTGAGTGAGCTGCAAACGTTGGAATGATTGTGGAGAACGCGAGGCTTGAATCGCTTTCCAATGCGATTGCTGCTGCGGCGAAGATTGGATCATTGACCAGTGAGCCCTGTTCTTTTCTCTGATCAGCCGACCCAGACACCATCATGATCAGGCCTAATACTGCTAAGCCAAAACTTGTTGTCAGTCTGGTATCCATCACCTAAGTCACAAAATTCGCCGGAGTGTGATGGGGTGGGGCAATTAACGTGCCAAGTTGCTAGTTCATGATGCTTAAAAATGCAAGTGCCCAGAGCCACATTAACGCTTACGCAAAATCAGACTTTGCATGGCTCGTCCTACAGTGCCTGTCTGATCAAACAGTAGGGCATCTGCCATGCCGATGCCTGTGGGCTCCCAATAGCCCACACTCTGCGTACCCAGCCATTCTCCGACAGGATCCCTGTGCAGAATCAGAGTCAAGTCGGTATTCATGAAGGTAACATCCGTCGCCTCAGCATTTCGCCCAAAGGCATTGCCACAGTCGGCAAGTGGGCAAATACGCTGGAACGCAGAGGGTTCCTCGTAAGCCAGCAGGGGTACTGTTTTCACCCACGCCGTTGTGGGTCCCGGTCGCGGTGATTGCCCGGCCGGATATCGCACCTCAACACCGTCTCCGTTGAAAGCAGGTTGGCCGTGCAGTGTCGTGGCGATGGGAAACTCGCCCGCTACAGCATCTTCGGGCGATCCGAAAGTCTGCTGATAGGTAGGCATATCGGCCTCGTCAGAGGGTGTCAGATGCATACCGTTTGCTGTGATGATGACTTTGTTTTCGCGGCTTATCAGTCGTGCCTCGGTCAGGCTGACAGTTCTGCCACGACGTTGCACGGTACTTTCGATCCTGAAACCTGCAAAAGGTATAGGTCGTTGAAGATTGACGGTCAAGCGGGTTAATCGTTGTTGAGCAAGAAGCTGCTCGACAGCGCGGGCCAGAAGCCCTGTGGGTGGGCCTGCATGGCAAGCATGTTCGTCCCAGGGGCCACGCGTGTGCTCGGTCGGTTGAAACCAGTCGTTGTTTGTCGATGTAAAGAAGCTGTCACTCATGAGCCACATGTTCTCATCACCTGGCCAGAATATTCTTTAAAAAGGGTGCGGTGCGTGAGCGCTTCGACTGTGCCACCTTGGCAGGTGTGCCTTTTGCCACCACTTTGCCACCACCATTGCCACCCTCAGGACCCATATCGATCAACCAGTCAGCCTCGGCCATGATATCCAGATTGTGCTCGATGACAATAACCGAATTGCCAGCATCAACCAGACGTTGCAGTACGTGAATGAGCTTCTCGACATCGGCCATGTGCAGACCGACGGTAGGTTCATCCAGTATGTAAAGGGTATGCACGCTGATAATCGTGCGGCCTCTGGAATCCTTGACCGCAGGCTTGGCCTTTGCAAGTTCCGATACAAGCTTGATACGCTGAGCCTCGCCACCGCTTAACGTACGGCTCTGTTGCCCGAGCGTCAGATAGCCCAATCCGACATCCTGCAGCAGTTTTAGCGCGTGATAAATGCTGATGTGATTGCTGAAGAACTCGACAGCCTCATCCACATTCATCATGAGTACTTCGCCAATGGATTTATCCTTGTAGGTGACGGAGAGCGTTTCGTGATTGAAGCGTTGACCGTTGCAGACTTCACACAGCACGCGCACGTCGGGCAAAAAACTCATCTCGATGCGCTGCATACCTTGCCCACCACATTCATCACATCGGCCATCACCGGTGTTGAACGAAAAGCGGCTGGCGTTATAGCCACGAATGCGTGCTTCGGTTGTGTCGGCGAACAGTCGGCGGATGTTGTCCCAGAAGCCGATATAGGTGGCCGGGCAAGAGCGCGAGGTTTTACCGATTGGAGTCTGATCCACCTCCAGAAGCCGTGACACACTCTCCCAGCCGGTGATCTCTTCACAGCCTTGCATTGCACCAAGCTTGCGTTTGGTTTTTTGCGCATTCAGCACACGCAGGTTATCGTGCAACACATCTCGCACCAGGGTACTCTTGCCAGAGCCAGAGACACCGGTAACACACACCAGCTGCCCAAGGGGTATGTCAACGCTGACCTTCTTAAGGTTGTGCAGCTCGGCATTTTTTATATGCAAGCGGTGTTCTGGCCTGGTTCGCTTTGGATACAGTGGATGCTGTAGCGGATGATCAAGCAAGCGTCCTGTAACGGATAACGGATTCTTGCGAACCTCGGCAACCGTGCCGGCAGCAACAATCTCCCCACCTCGAACACCTGCCCCCGGGCCAATATCAATAATATGATCAGCGCTGAGAATTGTGTCATCGTCATGTTCGACGACCACAATGGTGTTGCCCTTTTTCTGTAGCTTTGACAGGGTATCGAGCAACATGCGATTGTCGCGCGGGTGCAGTCCGATCGTTGGCTCATCCAGAATGTAGCAAACGCCTTGCAGGTTTGAACCCAGTTGTGCCGCCAGGCGAATGCGTTGTGCTTCACCTCCACTCAACGTGGGTGCCGAACGGTCCAGTGAAAGATAGGACAACCCGACCTGTTGCAGGAAGTCCAGTCTTGATTGCAGCTCCTTGAGACTATCGCGGGCGATCATCGCCTCTCTGTCGGACAGCTTTATCGTCGCAAAGACTTTGGTGGCATCTTCAATGGACAAGTCAGTGTAGTTGGCAATGTTCCAGTCTTGAAAATACACCGACAATGATTCCGGCTTTAAGCGCTGGCCTTCACAACTGAAGCACTCGATAGGCTCTTCATCTGCACCTGACCAGCTGCGCTCTTCACCCGTCTGCTCTTCGTCAAATCCAGGGATGATTTCCCCCGTGCCGAAACAATCCGTACACCAGCCATGTCGCGAGTTGTAGGAGAACATGCGCGGATCCAGTTCAGGAAAACTGCGTTGGCAGCTGGGACAGGCACGCTGGGTCGAGAACAGAGCCTCGTTCTTGAGCGTGCTGCCAATCTTCACGACACCGCTGCCGAAGTCCACTGCGCGTTGTATTAGTAGTTGCAGTTCTGCTTCGTGTTTAACGTCGACAGCAATAGACCCTACTGGCAGGTCAATCGTGTGCTCCTTGAACCTGTCAAGGCGCGGCCAGTTGGCGGTAGGTTCCGGTTTTCCATCAACCCTCAGATGCTCAAAGCCTTTGTTTAGTGCCCATTTTGCAAGGTCGGTGTAATAGCCCTTGCGATCCACAATCAACGGTGCATGCAAGTTCACCGTCTTGCCGCGATGTTGTTTGATGATCTGGGCAGTAATGGCATCCACAGACTGTGCTGATATTGCAACCTCACAATCGGGACAGTACTGCACACCCAGTTTCACGAACATCAGGCGCAGAAAGTGATAGATCTCCGTCATGGTGGCCACGGTACTCTTGCGTCCGCCACGACTGGTGCGCTGTTCGATAGCCACGGTGGGTGGGATGCCGGTTATCGCATCCACATCCGGTCTGGATGCTGGCTGTACGAACTGACGTGCGTAGGCATTGAGTGATTCGAGATAGCGGCGTTGACCTTCGTTGAAAACGATGTCGAACGCCAGTGTGCTTTTACCGCTGCCACTCATGCCGGTAATGACGGTGAGTGCATCCCGCGGAATCATTACATCGATGTTCTTGAGGTTATGCTCACGTGCCTTGTGCACCTGAATGCTGTCGGTTGCCAGCACCTCAGGCGTGGTGATGAACGCTGTGGGCGCTTCTGCGACTGACGGTTGTCGTAGTTTGTCACTGGCAGCCTGATAGTCACGCAGCGATGCCGCTGTGACACTGCTCTTGTGTGCCATGACTTGCCTGGGCGTACCTTTGCACACAATCTTACCGCCCGCGTCACCGCCTTGCGGACCAAGATCGATAATCCAGTCGGCATTGGCAATAACATCGAGATTGTGTTCGATCACGACCAGTGAATGGCCCTGTTCAACGAGTTGCTCGAATGCACCGAGTAGCTTGTCGATGTCCTCAAAATGCAGCCCGGTGGTGGGTTCATCGAACAGAAACAGGGTGTGCCCGTCGATGGTCCGCTTGGAACGGATCATGGCAGCCTGACCAAGATAGGCTGCAAGTTTCAGGCGTTGTGCTTCACCCCCACTGAGTGTTGGCACTGGTTGGCCAAGCTGGAGATACCCAAGCCCCACATCCTGTAACGGTTGCAGAGCGGTGAGTACGGCCTTATGATCACGAAAGAAGGCAATAGCACGCTCAACCGTCATTTCCAACACATCAGCAATAGACTGCCCTTGCTCTTCGTGCGCATTAAACAACTTTATTTCCAGCAGTTCCGGGCGATAGCGGCGACCTGAGCATTCAGCACAGCGCAAGTAGACATCGGACAGAAACTGCATCTCTACGTGTTCAAAACCGTTGCCGGAGCATACGGGGCAACGCATGCCCGAGTTAAAGCTGAAAGCGCTGGCCTTATAGCCGCGCACCGAAGCTTCAGGCACTTTCTCGAACAACTTCCTGATGGCTTCAAAGGCTCCGGTGTAGCTCACGGGATTTGAACGTGCAGATTTGCCAATCGGCGACTGATCGACCAGTATCACATCAGTGATGTGTTCATGTCCTTCGATGGAATCGTAAGCTTCTGCCAGTTCCCTGGGCTTGCCCTTGAGGGACGAGAGTGCATTGAACAGCGTGTCTTGAATAAGCGTTGATTTGCCCGAGCCACTGGGGCCTGTCAGTACTACCAGTCTGTTCAGCGGAATACTCAGATCGATGTTTTTCAGGTTATGCCCCGAAGCACCTTTTAACGTTAGCGTGGGTGCACCTTTGGCAGGTTTTGCGGTCGAGGTGAATTTCAACGTTTTGTCGCCGTTGAGATACTGCGCCGTCAGAGACGTCTTTTTAGCCAGTAACGCCTTTGGTTTTCCGTTGAAAACGATGTTGCCGCCGGCATTACCGGGACCCGGACCAATATCGATAATCCTGTCAGCTGCCATCATCAATTGCGGATCGTGTTCAACGACGATCAAGGTGTTGCCCGCATCACGTAGTCGTTGCAACACGCGGATAACCCGATCCATATCCTGAGCATGCAGGCCAATACTGGGTTCATCGAGCACAAACAGGGTATTGACTAACGAGGTGCCCAGGGCGGTGGTCAAGTTGATGCGTTGCACCTCACCACCAGACAATGTGCGCGATTGCCTGTCCAGTGTCAGGTAACCCAGTCCGACATCGTTCAGGTAGGCAAGTCTTGAACGCATTTCCTTGACGACCATCTCGGTAGCATCGTCGGTATGCGCATCGGCCAGTGATTCGACAAACAGGCGGGCCTTGTCCAGCGGCAAACGCATGATGTCCACCACGTTCAGGCCAGGCAGAGTCTTGAGTTTCTTCACCGAAATCTTGCTGTCATGGGCGAGATATCGCTTTGCGGTGTCAACCACAGCGGCCGCCTGCTCCAGTGTGCCAACGCGCCAGTTCAGCGAATCGGGTTTGAGTCTTGCCCCGTGGCAGGCAGTACACATGTCATAGCTTCGGTATTTTGCCAGCATGACTCGGACGTGCATGCGATAAGACTTGCGCTCCAGCCAGTCAAAAAAACCAACCACGCCATACCAGTCACCATTCTTGTCACTATCACCTTCAATCACCCACTTCTGATGGGCCTTGCTCAGTTTTTCGAACGGTACATCCATCGGAATTCTGGCTTTTCTGGCAGCCTTTTCCATATCCCGTTGACATACTTTCGATTTTTCAGTCTGGAAAACCTTTACCGCACCGCCGCCTAGCGACTTGCCAACATCAGGAATGGCAAGCCGGTAGTCGATCCCGATAACCCGACCAAAACCCTTACAAGTCTCGCAGGCGCCAAGCGGTGAATTGAAGGAAAAGCTGGAAGGCGTGGGTTCGCGGTAGCGTTTATTGCAGCTCTCGCACTGCAGTGCCGCCGAATAGGTTTGTACCTTGACCGATTGTCGTTCATCGTCAAGCACGTGCACGCTAACCTTGCCTTGCCCATACCGTAGTCCCGCTTCAATGGCTTCGATGAAACGACCGCGATTGTCAGCGCTGGTCTTCAACCTGTCCTGTATGACATCAATACAGGTTTTGGTCTGTTTGTGAACTCGGGTATAGCCCTGACGCGCCAGCCAATCGGCGATTTCTTCTGCCGTGAAATTCTCGGGTATGGGTACCTGAAAGCTCACCATGATGCGCTGAGGATCAGCGTCATCGAACCAGTCGTTGCTGATGTTCTCTGGTGTGTCGCGTTTTACCGCCTTGCCACAATCCCCGCAATACAGATCTGCCGTGCGTGCAAACAACAGTTTGATGTGGTCATTAAGCTCCGTCATCGTGCCCACCGTGGAGCGCGACGTACGCACCGGATTGGTCTGGTCAATCGCAATAGCCGGTGGTATGCCTTCAATGCGATCAACCTTGGGTTTATCCATGCGGTCGAGAAACTGACGGGCGTACGGTGAGAATGTCTCTACATAGCGTCGTTGACCTTCGGCGTAGATTGTGTCGAACGCCAGCGTGGATTTGCCACTACCGCTGACGCCGGTAATCACGATCAGCTCACCGTGGGGCAGGGTTAGGTCGAGCGCCTTCAGGTTGTTCTGATGGGCGTTCTCGATCAGGATGTGCTTGCTCATGCAGGTATTGGCGTTTCAAATGGATAGTGATGCCTTAGTGTACGGATATACTTGAAGAACGCGCACCTTGCTTGTGGACTAATGTGCGTCCGCGTTGTAGTGTCGTGGTTGAACAGGCTGGAGTGGTGAAGTGACTGACGTAGAACAAGCAGTATCAATGTTTGAAAGGGACGGATATTACGTTGCGCGCGCCTTGTTTACGCCAATGGAAGTTAAGGCGCTGGTGGATCTGATTGATCGCTCGTTGTCGCCTGCATTGGCGCCCGTGGAATTTGAGGCGGACGTGCATTACCCGGGTGCCCCCGTTTCCCGCACAGCACCTGGCGGTCAGACACCGCGACGCTTATTGCATGCCTTCGGCCGTGATGCGCTCTTTCAGCAAGTGGGCAAACAGCCTCAGGTGGTTGCCTTGCTCAAGGCGTTAATGGGTGCGGACAAGATCCGTCTGTCACAGAATCATCACAACTGTGTCATGACCAAGCACCCGGGATTTAGCAGTGTCACCAGCTGGCATCAGGACATTCGCTACTGGCGATTCGACCGTCGAGAGCTTGTCAGCACCTGGCTGGCGCTGGGTCCGGAAAACCGGGATAACGGTGGATTGCTGGTCATACCCGGATCGCATACGCTGGACTTTGAGCCGGGTCAGTTCGATGCATCGTTGTTCCTGCGCACGGATGTCGATATCAACAAAGAGCTGCTGGCAAGGGCGACCGTTGTCGAGCTGGACGCCGGCGATATGTTGTTCTTCCATTCGCGTACGCTGCACGCCGCAGGGCAGAATGAGACAGATACGGTAAAGCGCTCGCTGGTGTACACCTATCGCGCCGAAGATAATCAGCCGATACCCGAAACCCGATCAGCCGTCTACGAAGATATTCCCGTCTGAGCATGGAGACCGTTGATTTCAATCAGCCTGATAGCGGTGCCTGCCCGATCAACGGGCTCACCTTTGCCCCGGAGTGGGCGGGTACCAACATCTTTCTGAAAAGTCTGCCGGTCAGCGACAGGATGGACGAGCTTCACCCAGAAGAGCTGCCTGCTATCGAAAAAGCCGCAGAACTGCGTCGCAACACGTTTTCTTCAGGTCGTAGCTGTGCGCGTTCGGTGATGGCTGCGGCCGGATTGCCAGGGTGCGCATTACCGCGACGTGAAGACGGATCAGTGCAATGGCCTCAAGGCCTGATAGGCAGTCTCAGCCATACTAACGACTGGGCCGTCGCTGCGGTGGCCGTGTGTTCGATGTGCGAAGCGCAGAGTATTGGCATTGATCTGGAGCGCATCAAACCGTTGGAAGAGGGTGTTATCAAACTCATCGCAACGCCTTTAGAACAGCAGGAACTGTCAGCTGCAAATTCCAAGGTCTGGCATGCCACCGCGCTTTTCAGCCTTAAGGAGAGCATCTACAAATGTCTGGCAAGGGATTTCGGCAAATTTATCGAGTTTCACGATGTCGAGGTCCGCGATCTGGCAGGTGGACGTCCGGTGTTGAGTCTGAAAAATGCCGAACTCGCGCAGCGTTTTGATGCAACACAGCTGCAGTTACGCATGGCAGTAACACCTCAGCATGTGTTCACACTGGCATGGCTCAAGAGCTGCTGAAGACACCTGTTAACGATACTGCAAGGGTGCTGGCCGCCGTCGCAAACGCCACCCGTCACAATGGCTGCTGTATATTAGAGCCATAGTTCATCGCCGTACTCGCTGGTTTGCAAGCCGGCTCCGCTCTCCGACACGCTCTAAAGGTTTCACATGCAGGACCAATACGATTTTCGCCGCACTGAGGCTGATGTACAAGCGCTGTGGGAGGCTAATGATGCCTTCAGCGTTACAGAGGATCCAACGCGTCCCAAGTACTACTGCCTCTGCATGTTTCCTTATCCTAGTGGCAGCTTGCACATGGGGCATGTCCGTAATTACACCATTGGTGATGTCGTGTCGCGGTACAAGCGCATGCGGGGATTCAATGTGTTGCAGCCCATG
The DNA here is from genome assembly GCA_964352535.1 of uncultured Granulosicoccaceae bacterium. Classification (GTDB taxonomy): domain Bacteria; phylum Pseudomonadota; class Gammaproteobacteria; order Granulosicoccales; family Granulosicoccaceae; genus Granulosicoccus. Next base: position 41,428 of record CAYGSW010000008.1, read on the forward strand.
GGCTGGGATGCCTTTGGTTTGCCTGCTGAAAACGCGGCCATCAACAATAACAGAGCGCCCGCTGAATGGACTTATTCCAACATCAACGACATGCGCGAGCAACTCCAGAAGTTGGGTTTCGCGTATGACTGGTCACGTGAGCTGGCAACCTGCACGCCTGAGTATTACAAGTGGGAGCAGTGGTTTTTCACGCAACTCGTGCAAAAGGGCCTGGCGTACAAGAAAATGGCGGTGGTCAACTGGGATCCGGTTGAAGGTACGGTGCTGGCCAATGAGCAGGTGGATGCCAATGGCTGTGGTTGGCGTTCGGGTGCCAAGGTTGAGCGGCGAGAGATACCGCAGTGGTTTTTGAAAATCACACAATATGCCGACGAATTGCTGGAAGAGACTGACAAGCTGGAAGGCTGGCCAGAGGCCGTTCGCACGCAACAGAAAAACTGGATTGGACGCTCTGAAGGTGTTGAGTTTGATTTCAAACTGGTTGGGCGTGGGGATTCAGCGCTGGACATCACTGACGACGGCAAGGCCGACGCCATCAGGGTCTACACCACTCGCCCCGATACGGTGGCAGGTGTCACCTACATGGCGGTGGCTGCTGAGCATCCGGTGGCGCGTGCCATGGCAAAACGTAACTCCGAAGTTGCTGACTTTGTTGCGCAATGCACCAGCATGGGTACCTCTGAGGCTGTCATCGAGTCCATGGAAAAACGTGGTGTGCCGTTGGGCATAGAGGCGATTAATCCTGTTTCGGGTGAAAGAGTTCCGGTATACGTCGCCAACTTTGTATTGATCACTTATGGCACAGGTGCTGTTATGGCGGTGCCCGGGCACGATCAGCGCGACTGGGAATTTGCGACAAAGTACGGCCTGCCCATCAAACAGGTGGTGCAGTCATGCAATGATCCTGTGGATGTCAGTGAGGGTCCTTTCGTCGCGAAGGAAAATACGGTAACCATTAATTCCGGCCAGTTCGACGGACTGGCGTACACCGAAGCCTTTGAAGCCACGGCCGACCACCTGGTCGCCGCTGCCAATGGAACACGCAAGACCAACTATCGACTGCGCGACTGGGGAGTGTCTCGTCAGCGCTACTGGGGTTGCCCCATCCCCATCATCTATGACGAAGAGGGCAATGTGCATGTGGTGCCTGAGGAAGATCTTCCTGTGCTGTTGCCAGAAGATGTGGCGTATTCGGGTGTCACATCACCCATCAAGGAAGATCCGGATTTTATCAATACAACCGTGCCCGGAACCGACAAGCCCGGTACGCGTGAAACCGATACATTCGATACCTTCTTCGAGTCCAGCTGGTACTTCGCGCGTTTTTGCTGCCCTGATGCTGACGCGATGGTGGATGAGCGTGCCAACTACTGGCTGCCGGTCGATCAATACATCGGTGGGGTCGAGCATGCCGTGTTGCATCTGTTGTACGCCCGCTTTTTTCACAAGTTGATGCGCGATGTAGGGCTCCTCGTCTCAGATGAACCGTTCACGCGCTTGCTGACTCAAGGTATGGTCATTGCCGAATCGTTCTACCGTGAGGATGACGGCGGCAAGAAGGAATATTTCAATCGTCGCGAGCTGGACATCACGTACGACGACAAGGGGCGTATTAACGGAGCCACACTCACCGCAGACGGTCAGCCTGTCACAGTGGGTCGCGTCGAAAAAATGTCCAAGTCCAAGAACAACGGCGTTGATCCACTGGAGATGATCAAACGCTATGGCGCCGATACCATGCGTCTGTTTTCCATGAGCGATACACCGCCTCACCAGTCACTGGAGTGGAAGGAGGGCGGTGTGGAAGGCATGCACCGTTTTCTGAAACGCGTGTGGCGCGAGTTAAGCGCACTGGATGACTCGTTCAAGGCGGTGACGCTGGAACCGGACGCTCTCAATGCAGACCAGAAAGCGCTGAGGCGCAAGACGCATGAAACCATCGCCAAGGTGAGTGATGACATTGAACGCCGCATGACATTCAACACAGCCATTGCCTCCATGATGGAGCTGTTCAATGAGATCACACGCTTTGACGATCGCAGTGAGGGTGGCAAGGCAGTGATGTTCGAAGCCAGCAGCGCGCTGGTTCGATTGTTGAGTCCATTTGTTCCGCATATTGCACACGAGTTGTGGACAGGACTGGGTTATCAAAGTGCGTTGATCGATGAAGCCTGGCCAGAGGTTGACGAAGAGGCGTTAACGCGTGATGAAATCGAACTGGTTGTACAGGTGAATGGCAAACGTCGTTCATCGATCACAGTGTCAGCGGATGCTTCAAAGGAAGAGTGTGAAACAGCAGCCAAGGCTGATGAGGGAGTTCAGAAACACATAGACGGTTTGAATGTCGTGAAGGTTATTGTCGTGCCCGGCCGATTGGTGAATATCGTTGCCAAATAGCACACACCCTGTGGTCGCACACATCTGGCAATGATTCAACGACAATTCCAGTGGCTGACAGGCAATGCCTACATGCTGCTCATACTAGCCCCCTTGCTCTGGGGTGGTAATGCGGTGGCTGGCCGTATGGCCACCGAAGACTGGCAACCGTTTACGTTGACATTCTTGCGTTGGCTGTTTGCCATGCTGATTCTCACACCGTTTGCCATAGGGCCACTCAAGCGTGATTGGCCGGTAATTCGCGAAAACGCCGTGTTGCTGTTCTGTCTTGGCGCATTTGGCATGGCGGCGTTCAATCTCACCATGTACCTGGCGTTGAACTTCACCACCGCCATTAATGTGAGCATCGAGCAGGCGTCAATGCCTGCCATGATCATGCTGGCCAACTTTTTCCTGTTATCGCAACGCGTGCGTTCGTTACAGATTGTCGGTTTGCTGTTAACCCTGTTTGGTGTTCTAGTAACCACCACGGCGGGTGAGCCTGCAAAGTTTCTGTCAGAAGGCCTGAACAAGGGCGACGCCATTATGCTGCTTGCTTGTTTTTTCTACGCCGCCTATACCTTTGGTTTACGCTGGCGCCCCAACATTCACTGGATGAGTTTCATGTGGGTGATAGCGGCAAGTGCTTTCATCATGACCATACCTTTTGCCGGTTGGGAGCTATCCAAGGGGCAATTCGAAATGCCTTCGTTCAAAGGCTATCTGGTACTGGTTTATGTTGTGATATTCCCCACCATTGTCAGTCAACTTTCCTGGGCTCGTGGCGTTGAGCTTGTGGGCAGTAACCGTGCAGGACTATTCATCAATCTGGTGCCTATCTTTGGCTCTATCATGGCAGTACTGATATTGCGCGAAAGTTTTGAGTGGTATCATTTTGTGGGATTGCTGCTGGTCCTTATCGGTATTGGCATGTCTGAAAAAGCCGCAGACAAGAGCTGATGGTGAGCCACATCTACGCGATACCGGGCGGGCTGCTCTGTTGTTGTTAACTTTTCTGTTGTTGTTAACTTTGCAGCCACTGTAATACCTATAAATCGCCTTTGAAGATCGCCTACCAGATAGGAATACTGGCCTGACACCGGCTCGGCACAGGATACACGTGTATCCTCTGAAGCGACCACAGAGTTGTGAGGGTTGCAATTGGCTGCGTTGTTATTAGTCGAATCCACGGTCGAATTAACGGGCAGCTGGCTATAGCGTATATCGTTGCCAT
>CAYGSW010000009.1:0-44621 GCA_964352535.1 uncultured Granulosicoccaceae bacterium
ACGAACACAGACAGGCCCGCTGAATCCTAATATTTCGGGTTGACGGACTACTAGTCAGCTCTTTCGCGGAAAATCGCGTGCTCACCACGCTTTACAGAAGTCGTACCGTCGAGCAGCGCCGCGTAGAAGTCAAACAGAGTCTCGGTACCGAATGAAGGTGTTGCATCAGCGTCATAGCGACCGGTTTCAGGATCGAGCACCAGCATCGATTCGGTGGCGTAATAGTGTCCGATGCGCGCAAGTTCTGCTTTGTCCGCACAGGCTTTATTAACGCGGCCGAGTAGTTCGAGTATTCGGTGTGCAACAACGAACATGCCAACAGGCACTTTACGAAAACGCGGTTGTCGTCCGGTTAGTCTGAACAGGTGCTCACCCTGATCACGTAGCGTGATGGCGGGCCCAGGTCCGCCGATGGGTAGAATCTTGTTGTGTCTTGCACTATCCGCAATACAGCTTGCCATGAAGTCGCCAAGATCATCGTCGCTGATCGGTTTGCACGCCGTTAACCTGCCATCGCCAAACAACAGAAATGGTTTGCCAGCGCGTACGCGTTCAACTTGTCCCGACAACGACTTAAAGAATGCAGTGGGCCGGACTATGGAGTAGGTAAGTCCGGATGCCATTAGTTCACGCTCAAACGCAAGCTTGGCATGCTGGAATTCCAGCAAAGGTTTTTGCACACAGATGGCTGACAACAACACCATGTGTTGCACTGAGGATTCTTTGGCAGCTGCAAGCGCTGTGGCCTGTGCGCGATGATCAATCGCCCATGCATCGTTCGGGGTGCCGGTGCGTGAAGCCATGCACGAGACAAGGACGTCGAAGTGCTCGTGTTTAAACCCATCACGCTTGAGCGATACCGGGTCTGATACATCACACTCGCGAATAGCGACGTCATCAGGCAGGCCCGACGAGCCTTCAGAGGCAGAGACATGAGCTCCTGACTTGCCAGGACGAACGATGCAAGTCACTTGATGACCTGCACGATGCAAAGCCCGGGTTGTTGCCTGACCCGCCGTACCGGTTGCGCCCAGAACCATCACACGACGTTTGGTCGTCAAAACATGAACTCCTGATGCCTGCTGAGAAACGCGCGAGTTGCACAACATTACGCCATAGACTGGCCGATCGTGTCCAGCATCGATTTCGGCGGTATGCTGTGCCTCGTAAATGAACAACACCGGAACATCATGAGCTCAGCTGACTACGATAAAGGTCGTTTGAATTTGCCATTCGTCGGTATCTGTACGTTTGGAAAAAACCCTTACCTCAGTAATTGGGATGCCATCGATAGCGATGTGGCGATTCTTGGTGCACCGTATGATTTTGGTACGCAGTGGCGAGCAGGCGCACGGTTTGGCCCGCGTTCGATCCGCGAGGCGTCCACACTGTTTTCATTCGGCCACGGTGGGGCTTACGATTTTGAGGATGACATTACTTACATGCCCAGTGGTGAAGTATCTGTCGTGGATCTTGGCGATGCTGACATTATCCACACCGATACACGGCAAAGCCACGCGAATATCGAGTACGGCATGCGCAAGATATTGAGCGCCGGTGCATTGCCCGTTGTGCTCGGTGGTGATCATTCAGTCAACATTCCCTGCGTGACTGCGTTCGATGATCAGGAGCCTATCCACATCGTGCAGATTGATGCGCATCTGGACTTTGTTGATGAGCGGCACGGCGTGCGCTTTGGGCATGGCAACCCCATGTTCCGCGCGGCAGAAGCCAGCCATGTCACCGGTCTGTCGCAGATTGGGATCCGCAACGTATCCTCGACATCAAAAGAAGGCTATGCGGCGGCGCGCAAGGCAGGCTCTGACATCATCTCGGTTCGGCAGTTTCGCAAATTGGGTGTAGCCGGGGTGCTTGATCGAATCCCTGCAGGCGTCCGATATTATGTGACCATCGACATCGATGGATTTGATCCTTCAATCGCTGCTGGCACAGGTACTCCCAGTCATGGAGGTTTTCTGTATTACGAAGGTCTTGAATTGCTGGCCGGTCTGGCAGAGAGGGGTACGGTGGTCGGCGTCGATCTTGTCGAGGTTGCACCGGACTATGATCACAGTGGCAGCACAGCAATTCTGGCTGCGCAGCTCTTGATGAATTTTGTCGGACGCATCATGCACCATCGCAATCTTGCCTAGGTTCGTTGACGGATCAGTGTTTCGAGTTGTTTTCGCAGGGTGAATACAGCCGACGCTAATGCGTCCGGCTTTTGCAAGTTTGGCATTTCTGTTACCTTCCACGGCGGAGGCGGCAGATTACCGTCCATGTATTGTTAACGGAGAGGATTCACCATGCAGCTTCGACCAGATTCGTCGTTTTATCCCACCGCCAGAATGGCGATGGCGGCACCCGTAGAAAAATACGGATTTACTGTCATGCTCAGCGGTGACGCTACTCAGCCTGATGGCATTGCAGTCGTTGATCTTGACTCATCATCAAGTACCTACGGGCAGATCGTTCATCAGGTCATGGCCACCTCACCCGGTGATGAATTTCATCACTTTGGCTGGAACGCCTGTTCGGCATCGCTGTCGCCGCTGAGTGGACACGCATTTCTTGAACGTCGTTACCTGATTGTTCCTGGCATTCGTTCATCACGCATCTACATCATCGACGTAAAAGAGCCACTCAAGGCAAAGATTCACAAGGTCATCGAGCCTGAGGAAGTGTTTGAAAAAACCGGGTACTCTCGTCCACACACCATTCACTGTGGCCCAGAAGGCATTTATGTCTCAACCCTGGGTGGTGGAGGTGAGGATGGCACTGATGGTCCTCCAGGCATCTTCATCATGGACTGCGAGACCTTTGAAATTCTGGGTCGTTACGAGATGGATCGTGGCAAGCAAGACAAGCACTATGACTTCTGGTGGAATCTGCCACAGGATTACATGGTGAGTTCGGAATGGGGCTTGCCGCCACAATTTGAAAACGGCGTTGTGCCTTCAGACCTACTATCGAACAAGTACGGTCATTCCATTCACTTCTGGGATCTGCGTGCGCGCAAGAACATCCAGACACTGGATTTTGGCGAGCAGTACCAGATGGCTCTGGAAATACGCCCTGCACATGATCCGGCAAAAAGTTATGGGTTCTGCGGAGTCGTTGTCGACACCACCAACTTGCAAGGGGCCATATTTACCTGGTGGCGAGACGATGATGGTCAGTGGCAAGCAAAGAAGACCATTACGATCGATCCTGTGCCCGCAGAGGCAGATCAGCTGCCAGAACTATTGAAGGGCTTTGGTGCTGTTCCACCGCTGGTTACTGACATTGATCTGAGCCTTGATGATCGTTTCCTGTACGTGGCCTGCTGGGGGCTTGGTGAGATGCATCAGTATGATGTGAGCGACCCAATGAATCCTGTGCTGGCTGGTAAAGTGGAGCTGGGTGGGATCGTCAAGGATACCAAGCACCCGAATGGTCGTGATTTCGCTTACGGACCGCAAATGGTCGAGATCAGTCGTGACGGCAAGAGGGTGTATTGGACTAACTCGTTGTATTCTTCCTGGGACGACCAATTCTATCCTGATGATGAAGGCGGGCAGATGGTGATGGCGCACGTCGGTGATGAAGGTGGCCTGACTCTGGACAAAGACTTTTATGTTGATTTTCCGCAAGGTCTTCGCGCCCATCAGATTCGTCTAGAAGGTGGTGATTGCTCAACGGACAGCTTCTGTTATCCCAACACTTGATCAATGACTGATACTCCGTCAATGATGGCGCTGTGGAGCGCCGTCATTGGTGCTGGTCTGTATCACGGCATAAACCCGGGGATGGGTTGGCCGTTGGCGGTATCGGCCGCCTTGATGGACAAAAGCCCGCGAGCTCTGCGCATGGCATTGCTCGCACTTGCAGCGGGACACTTTCTGGCTATGTCCATGGTGCTGCTGCCGTTTTCTCTGGTGTCCGCACTGGTTCAGTGGAATCGGGAAATTCGTACGGGTGCAGGTCTTATTGTCGTGCTGATGGGACTGTATTTGCTGATCAACCGAAAGCACCCGCGTTTTCTGGCACGAGTGAAACCTACGCGTTTGGCACTTTGGTCGTTTCTGGCCGCTCTGGCGCATGGGGCAGGGCTCATGCTGGTGCCTATCTTCCTGGCGATGAATGATGTGAGCGATTCTGTCGTTGGCAATATCGTGGCTGCTGCCTTTGTGGCAGGCGCTCATACTGCAGCTATGGCAGTTGGCTGTGGGGTGGTGGCACTTTTCGTCTATCGCTGGTTCGGATTGAAGTTTTTGACCAAAACCTGGTTCAATCTGGATATCGTGTGGGCGTTGAGCTTGATTGTTGTCGGTTGTGTGGGCATCTACGGAGCCACGCTTGCCGTGGCAACGGTTTAGCGCCTGAGCGATATCCGTCTGTTGCTGCTGACACCGAGGTGCCTGTGCTGGCCATTGTCATAATGGAATCGCTAATCGAGCCTGAGCTAACGCTTTGCAGGCGCGAATCATTAAATCTTGCGAGCGCTTAGCCGCTAACCGCGCTATAGCGGGCGTTTATCTGATTCCTCGCGCCTTCAATCACATCGGACTCAGTCAAGCGAAAATGTCGGCCTACTATATTGCTCGCCAGCCCATATTAGATGTGCACGGTGACACGTACGGCTATGAATTGCTGTTTCGCTCTACCGAAAAAAACGCCTACGATGCCAGTGTGGACGGTGATACTGCTACTGCGCGCTTATTGGTTAACACGTTGGTGGAGGCGGGGCTTGAGAACATTGTTGGCTCCGCTCTGGCCTTTGTGAACCTTACCCAGCGATTTCTGGAAAATCCGGAGATGCTCGACGTATTACAACCCGGCCGTTGCGTTCTGGAAGTCCTGGAAACCGTCACTGTTTCTGATGAAGTGGTTGCCGGTGTGGAAGCATTACGCGCCAGAGGCCATATTATCGCGCTGGATGATTTTGTGGATGTTGAGCAGTTCCAGCGTCTGCTGCCTCTGGCACACATCATAAAATACGATATCACTCAGCACTCAATGGAGGCGCTGGCAGTACATCGGCTCAAGGATGAAAAAGCTGGCCGCTTGTCATTGGCCGAGCGGGTAGAGACGGTGGATGAGTTTGATGCATTGAAAGCTGCTGGCTTCCACTATTATCAGGGCTACTACTTTGCCAAACCGCGCATGATCAGCGGCACAAAGCTACCTCAGAACAAAGTGGCGGTGCTCCAGTTATTAGCTCAGATAAACGACGTGTCGTCCACTATCGACGAGCTTGCCGAGACCATCAGTCATGATGTGGCTCTAAGCATCCGAACGCTCAAATATGTCAACTCTCCGCTGTGTGCACTAAGTGCTGAAGTAAGCTCCATTCGCCATGCTGCCGTGCTGTTGGGGCGCGAGCCGATTCGCAACTGGGTGACACTACTGGTGATGACGGGTATGGAAGACAAGCCCGTTGAGCTGACAAAGATGGCGCTGACACGGGCACGTTTTTGTCAGCTGGTGGCCAAAGAGCTGGGGATGGGTGACGATGCCATGTACTTCACGATTGGCTTGCTGTCGTTATTGGGCGTACTGATGGACACGCAGCTTGAAGAGGCGCTGGAAAAAGTATCCATCAATGACGACATACGGGTGCAGTTGCTTGAGCGCAGTGGCGCTGGTGGTGAGATGTTGCAATTGGTCGAGACACATGAGCGCCCTAAGGTTGCAACCGAAGCAGTGGGTACTGAACACGGCCGTTTGTATCAACAGGCGATCAGCTGGTCTGAGCAGACGTTCAGTCTGCTTTGATGTGATTTTGTAACAATACGAATCATCTGCTGCGCAGCGTCGTCCGCAGCTGGGGTTGGTTTATTGCGTACCCGGTGCAATGCACACTAAAGGGTGGGAATACTGGCCAGAACCGTCATCTGATCATCATCCAGTGTCACGATCAGTATTTCACCTGATGATGTTGAGGTCTGGGTTAATGCGCGGATATTGACCTGATGTGTCACGAGAACTGACGGTGTTGATCCGGGCTGTATCCACTCTACAAGCGCTGCTCGCAGCGCTTCGGTTTGTGCATCAGCTACTGAACGATTTTCAAAGAATGAGTTCAGCGCTGGCAGGGTTGCGACTGTGCCTAAATCAAGAAGGTCTGCCGTGTCGACACAGCGGCACCATTGGCTACTGATAACCTGTGCAGCATCGATGCCTTGATCGCGAAAAAGCTGACCGATTTTCCTGGCCTGCGTACGACCCTCTTCTGACAGGTTGCGTTGCGTTGAGCAGTCATCAACGTCAAAGCCTGCGGGGTCACTGAATCCGGGTGCCAGTGCGTGACGCATAATGGCAACGGCAGAGCCGTTGCGTAGTTTGCTCCAGGCAGCATCAATATCATCAGCATGAGTGAGGCCTGACGTGCCGAGGCAAAGTAGTGTTGCTACCAGCCACAAAATGCTTGTCTGTCTTTGCATGATTTGCACCTCCTGTTCCTGATGCCCGGGCTGCACAGCGTTTGGTGGACCTTCATGGGCCCATGTAAACCGTAGCAATGAATAAAATCTACATGCGGTTACATCGCAACTGTACACGATGTCTTTCGGATTCATTGACATGACGGAGCTTATACAACGGTGATCATACAGCCAGTATCATCCGACCACCGACCTGCAAGCCGCACCTTGCGTCACCGTGGTGCACAAAAATAAAGTAATCTGTAACGCGTTCGTACGAGTGGGCAACGCCAGTTCTGAATCACGATGCCCGATATCCCAAACGCCGCGTGCATGGCAGAGAAATGTTCACAATGATGCGTAGAGTCAGCAGGCTTCAGGCCTTTTCCGCCCTTATGTTTCTCTGCGTTTTCTGCAAGTTTTCTGTTGCTGCCGAGCTTGAGCAATCTGAACTGACGTTCGGCTTCATCAAGTTGACTGATATGGCACCGCTGGCGGTTGCTGCAGAGCTCGGATATTTCGAAGATGAAGGGCTCGATGTGACGCTGGTGGCTGAACCCAGTTGGCAAGTGTTGCTTGATGATGTGCTTAGCGGCAAGATTCATGGAGCACATATGTTGCCAGGGCAAGCGTTGGCAACCGCTATCGCAGGTGTAGAAGGCGAGGTCATCGTTACACCGTTTTCCATGGATCTCAACGGCAATGCCATAACAGTGTCCAACGACATCTGGAATCAGATGAAGCCCAATGTACCCGCTGGTGCGGATACAAGACCGATACACCCCATCAGTGCATTTTCACTGAAGCCTGTTGTTGACAGCTTCATCGCCGAGAATAAGCCGTTCCGGATGGGGATGGTATTCCCCACCTCAACTCACAATTATGAGTTGCGGTACTGGTTGGCTGCGGGAGGTATTCATCCAGGTTTTTATAACGGCTTTGACAGCCCCGGTCAGAACGAGGCACAGGCACTTCTGTCAGTGACACCGCCGCCATTGATGCCAGGCACACTTGCCGCCGGCGAGCTGGAAGGTTTCTGTGTGGGAGAGCCCTGGAATCAGCAAGCCGTTGCTGACCGGATTGGTGTCGCCGTCATAACTGATTTTGAAATCTGGAACAATAATCCTGAAAAAATTTTTGGGCTGAAGGAGCAATTTGTCGAGGAAAATCCGAACACCACACTCGCTATCGTCAGAGCGTTGATCAGGGCCACCTACTGGCTTGATTACAACGACGACGTGAATCGCGGAGCCGTCGTATCGATGCTGTCGAGGGACAACTATGTGGGTGCAAGCGCAGCTGTGATGGGCGCATCCATGACAGGTACTTTCGAGTACGAGCCGGGGGACGTTCGGTTTGTATACGATTTCAATGTGTTCTATCGATACTTTGCCAACTACCCGTTTTTTTCAGATGCCGTGTGGACGCTCACCCAGATGCGTCGATGGGGGCAAATCAACGAAAACAAGGATGACAGCTGGTATGACGAGATTGCTCGCTCAGTGTACAAGCCGGAAATTTTTCTCAAGGCTGCGCAGCAATTGGTGAACAGTGGTGCGGTACCTGGATCTGATTTCCCCTGGGACAGTGATGGGTACAAGGCACCAACTGATAATTTCATCGATTCAGTGCCGTTTAATGGCAGAAAGCCGAACGAGTACCTTCAGTCACTCGTCATCGGTCTGAAATAGGCGGTCAGTTCTCATTAAACTCCGCTCGGGCTCCGTCACAAGTCGTTGCAAGCCGGTCGCTGTTCACACAATCATTGTGTTATTTTCTTCGTGTTAGTTTCGGGTCGGCAACTCAGCTTGGCGATCGTTGAGTTTTCCTATATTCAAGGAGCAGTACCATGTCAGTTTTTCGGCGTCTATTGGCCACAGTGTTGTTTGTCTGTCTGTCTATGGGTTTGGTATCCGGCTCGCTGTCGGCCGACGATGACTCAGAACACGGCGAAGGCCTGGGTACTGCGAACATCATCCCCAATGTCGAGCAGGCCTCTCAGGTCAATGACAACACCGTCGGCCTGGTGTTTTCAGCAGATGAGCTTTTCAATTCTGCCTTGAGAGAACTTGATCGCGAGGTTCAGGAGCACGCGCAGGTCCGGCTTGTCCCGATTCTTGGCAAAAACGATGTGCAAAACGTGTATGACCTGTTGTTTCTTCAAGGTGTGGACGGCGCTGTGTTTCGAACAGATGCCATCGAATATGTCAAGCGCCGTGGCAACTTCCCGACGGTGGGTAATGTTGTCAATGCCATGCTCAAGATACATACCGATAAAATCGTGGTACTGGCTAACAAGTCGATCCGTTCCGTCACAGATCTTGATGGCGAAAAAGTGGGCCTTGGGCCGTATGCATCTGGCGAGTACGTTACGGGTACTGTTCTGGCAGATGCCTATGGAATTACCTTCGATCCTGTGTATTCCAGTACGCGTGAAGGGCTGGAAAAACTGGAGTCCGGCGAAGTGTCAGCCTTGGTCTACCTGATCAGTGAGAATGGTGAGGCTGTCAGTGCGCGAACCGATGCACCCACCTTGCAGGCAGTGCGAGAGTTTCAGGGCAATGATCAACTGCACGTCCTGCCGCTGTTGGGTAACAATGCGGTGCGTGCGGTTTATCTGCCGTCCACGCTGACTGCCGGCGACCTTCCGGGGCTTCTGGGTGAGAATGATGAGGTTGGGACCTATACGGTAGACACCGTGCTCGGCGCGTATCGCTGGCGAAATAACAATCCTCGTTATGAAAAAACAGCCAGATTTGTCGATGCATTCATCGAATCGATACACCATCTCAAGAACGGCCCCAACAGCGAGTTCTGGGGCGAGTTGAACATAACCGCACCGGTGCATGGCATGCAAAGTCTTGGCGTGGTCAGTGATGTGCTTGCCCTGCGGCAGCGGGAAAGAGAAGCTGAATTAGCGGCTCTGAAAGAGGCTGAGGCTGCTGAGCGAGAAGCTGAGCGCGACGCCAAGCTTGCAGCATTGAATGTGCAACGCGAACAGATCCTCAGACTTCTGGATGAGAAAATCACGGGCGCCTCGGACATCGAAGCACTTCAGCAACTGCTTGATCAGGTGAACAGCTTCGCCGATCGACTGGAATAATATGGGCGGCACTGATGGCGGTTTGCTCAGTGCGATCTATTTCTTACAAGGGTTGTCGGCAGACTGCAGTTTGGCGACTTCTTTTTGTCTTGGGCAACTGAACAGGTGGTCGTTGACGATCCCCAAAGCTTGCATAAGAGCGTAAAGGTTGGTGGGGCCCACAAAACTCCAGCCGCGTTTCTTGAGTGTTTTTGATAACTCGTATGACTCCGGTGTGCTGGGGTTTTGTACGAGCCAGGCATGCGTGATTCTGGCAGGTCGGCTGTGTTGGTCTGGCTGAAAGCTCCAGCACAGTTCAGCGAGCGATTCAGAATCGGACTGCATGTCCACAAACCTTTGTGCATTATTTACAACTGAGACAATTTTCCGTCTGTTGCGAATAATTCGCTCGTCGCTTAGCAGGCGCTGAATCTCAGCTTCCCCGTAGTTCACGATGGTTTGCGGGTTGAAGTTGTCAAATGCCTGACGCAAAAACTCGCGGCGATGCAGGATAGTCCTCCAGCTTAAGCCTGACTGAAATCCTTCCAGGCAGATTTTCTCGAAGAAAAGCTGATCATCAAACACGGGAACGCCCCACTCTTCATCATGGTAGCGTTGGTAGAGGGGGTCGTGTGCCGGAATCGGGCAAGGCTCTTCTGCAGCAGATGCTGCAATTGCCTGCTTATGCGGCCTGTTCACAATGGTCTTGAAATTTGTGTGTTCATGTTCCTTTCTGCCGTGGTGAGGGTATCAAGGGGCGATTTCGAGATTATTTTGTTGCCATACTCGGGCAAATAATACCTGCACGCTGTGGCTATCCTCAATTTTAGGTGCTATCATGGCGCGCTAACTTGCCTGACGTGTTCACCCCGTCAGGTTTGGTTTTTTTGGGTGAATACGTTTCGACGGTTATTCACTATAGATCCGGGCTTCATGGCCTGAGTCGCACAAGCTGCCACCGCATCCTGGCCTGCATGGCCCCAAGCGGAAGGTCAGGTGTGGCTCTTGTGCATGTTTGTTCGTTATAAATTGCGTTGGAGAAAACGATGACTCTTGGTGTGGTTGGCCGCAAGCTCGGCATGACTCGCGTGTTTGATGATGCGGGCGTTTCGACGCCTGTCACTGTCATCGAGGTAGAAAAGAATCGCGTAACCGCCCGAAAGTCGGTTGAGCGAGATGGCTACGTGAGTGTTCAGGTTACTACAGGTACAAAGAAAACCAGTCATCTTTCGAAAGGTGAAGCTGGGCATTTCGCCAAGGCGGGTGTCGGTGCAGGCAGAGGTCTGTGGGAATTCCGCCTCGAAGGTGACGAGGGAGCGTCTCTGGAAGTCGGTGGCGAGTTCGGAATGGAGATGTTCGAGGTAGGTCAAAAGGTCGATGTGACAGGTACCAGCATCGGGAAAGGTTTTGCAGGGGGTGTCAAGCGACATAACTTTCAGATGCAGGATGCCACTCACGGTAACTCCCTGTCTCACAGAGCGCCCGGGTCGATCGGTCAGAACCAGACGCCTGGTCGCGTATTCAAGGGCAAGAAAATGGCAGGTCACATGGGTGCTGTTCGCCGCACAACGCAAAACCTGGCCGTAGTCAGGCTCGACGAAGGTCGCGCGGTCATTCTGGTCAAGGGTTCGGTACCGGGGGCAGATGGTAGTGATGTGATCATCAAGCCGGCTGTCAAGCAGAAGAAGGCAAAGAGCTAAGACGATGGATTTAAAAACTCACAGCGGCGGTACGGTTACTGTTGCAGATTCGGTATTCGGTGTCAGCTATAACGAAGGCCTTGTTCATCAGATAGTCACTGCCTATCTTGCGGGTGGTCGTGCCGGGACTGTTGCGCAAAAAACACGGTCGGAAGTTCGGGGTGGCGGTGCGAAGCCCTGGCGCCAGAAGGGCACAGGCCGGGCGCGAGCGGGCACATCCAGAAGCCCTATCTGGACGGGCGGTGGAGTCACCTTCGCAGCAAAGCCGCGTGACTACTCACAAAAAGTAAACAAGAAGATGTATCGCGGTGCCATCCGATCGATCCTGTCCCAGGTTGCGGCAGAGGGAAGGCTCATTATCGTCGATTCACTTGAGATTGCAGAAGCCAAGACCAAAGTCATGAAGGCGAAGATGGCTGAATTGGGAGTCGAGAAGGTACTGTTTTTGATGGACGATGTTAGCGAGTCGGTATACCTGGCAAGCCGGAATATCCCGTATGTGCAAGTGCTCGATGTGGAAGGAGTTGATCCGGTCAGTCTCGTGCGTTTCCCCCACATTGTGGCAACTGAAGCCGCTATCAAACAGCTTGAGGAGCGTTTGGCATGAACGAGCAACGACTCTACAAGGTGCTGCTAACGCCGCACATTTCAGAAAAAACAGCCATTGCTTCCGAGATGGAAGGCCGTCACACGTTCCGCGTCGCAAAGGATGCCACGAAGCTGGAAGTCCGCAAGGCAGTCGAAAAGCTGTTTGAAGTGGACGTAAAAAGTGTACAGATACTCAACGTAAACGGAAAGACCAAACGCTTCGGCTCGAGTGAAGGTAAGCGGTCCGATTGGAAAAAAGCGATTGTCCGTCTGGCCGAAGGACAGGATATCGACTTCATGGGAGTTGAAAGTTAGTCATGGCACTCGTCAAATCAAAACCCACATCACCGGGTAAACGCTTCCAGGTACGCGTTGTCAACAAGGAACTCTCTAAGGAAGGCCCTTACGAGCCATTGGTGGAGAGCCTTAGCAAGTCTGGTGGAAGAAACAACAAGGGTCGTATTACGACTCGTCATGTTGGTGGCGGTCACAAGCGGCGTTACAGAGTCATTGATTTTAAGCGCAACAAGGACGGCATACCAGCAGTTGTTGAGCGCCTGGAGTACGACCCTAATAGAACAGCCAATATCGCGCTGATTAAATATGCAGATGGCGAGCGTCGCTACATCCTCGCTCCAAAGGGTGTTGCTGTCGGGGCACCTATCATGTCCGGCAGAGAAGCGCCCATCAAACCCGGTAATTGCCTGCCACTTGCGAATGTCCCGGTAGGGTCCACAATCCACGCTATCGAGTTAAAGCCAGGACGAGGTGCTCAAGTTGCTCGCAGTGCGGGTGCAGCAGTTCAGTTGGTTGCCCGGGAGGGAATGTACGCTACGGTGCGACTTCGTTCAGGAGAGATGCGTAGGGTTCAAACTGACTGTCGTGCAACGATCGGTGAAGTGGGTAATGGTGAGCATGCGCTGCGCAAATTAGGTAAAGCGGGAGCTACACGATGGCGTGGTGTTCGGCCTACGGTTCGAGGAGTGGCCATGAACCCTGTCGATCACCCACATGGCGGTGGTGAAGGTCGAACATCAGGTGGGCGTCACCCGGTCAGTCCTTGGGGTACACCTACCAAAGGTTACAAGACTCGTTCAAATAAACGTACCGACGGCATGATTGTTCGTCGTCGCAGCAAGAAATAGAGGTAGACACCGTGCCACGTTCCCTGAAGAAAGGCCCGTTCGTCGATTACCACCTGATCAAGAAGGTGGAAGAGGCGCGAGCATCAAACAGCAAGCGACCCATAAAAACATGGTCGCGCCGTTCCATGATTCTGCCAGACATGGTGGGTTTTACCATTGCCGTACACAACGGTCGAGTTCATGTGCCGGTTCTGGTCTCTGAAAACATGGTTGGCCATAAGTTAGGCGAGTTCGCAGCAACTCGTACCTACAAGGGCCACGTAGCGGACAAAAAGTCGAGATAGTCATGCAAGTCGAATCCACATTGAAGATGGCGCGTATCTCGCCTCAAAAAGTTCGCCTCGTAGCCGACCAGGTGCGCGGGCTGCCTGTCGAAGGTGCGCTAGAGGTGTTGACCTTCAGCGAGAAGAAGGCGGGTGCTCTAATCAAGAAGCTGGTTGACAGCGCAATTGCAAACGCCGAGCACAACGAAGGTGCTGATATCGATGAGCTTAAGATCTCTGCCATTCAGGTAAATGCGGGCCCGGTCATGAAGCGTTTGCGTGCACGAGCCAAGGGCCGGGCAAATAGAATATTGAAGCGAACAAGCCATATTACAGTGACCGTTTCGGACGGCAGGAGCTAAACGATGGGTCAAAAAGTACATCCAATCGGCATTCGTCTTGGCATTTCGCAGGATTGGAATTCCACGTGGTATGCAGATAGTGAAGACTATGCCAACTACCTGAATGACGACATCAAGATCCGTGGATTTCTCAAGAAAGAGCTATCCCACGCTTCGGTTAGTCGTATCCAGATTCAGCGACCGGCAAAGTCAATCATCATAACGATTCATTCGGCTCGACCAGGGATTGTCATCGGCAAAAAAGGCGAAGACGTCGAAAAGCTGCGTAAGGCCATAGCTAGACGCTTGAGCATCAATATCAACAACGTCAAGATCAATATTGCCGAGATTCGTAAGCCTGAACTCGACGCTCAGCTGGTAGCAGAAGGCGTTGCTCAGCAGCTTGAAAGACGAGTCATGTTTCGTCGGGCCATGAAACGGGTACTGACAAACACGATGAGATTGGGTGCACAGGGTGTAAAAATAGCCGTTTCCGGACGACTCAACGGTGCTGAAATAGCACGTCGTGAGTGGTACCACGATGGAAGAGTGCCTTTGCATACATTGCGCGCTGATATTGATTATGGTGTTGCTGAGGCACACACCACCTACGGCGTAATCGGTATCAAAGTCTGGATATGTCACGGCGAAGTATTTGATCTGGAAGAAAAACGCTCGAAGAGCGTTGCCAGCACCACTGCCAAGTAAACCAATCATTAAAGACCGCTAACCGTTTGGGTTGAGAGATTCCATCAAACAGCCGCCGGTAGCAAACCAGAGCAATAAGCGATGCTTCAACCAAAGCGTACCAAGTTCAGAAAACAGCACACAGGCCGCAACCGTGGCCTGGCGCAAAACGGAAACAAAGTCAGTTTCGGCGAGTACGGACTGAAAGCCACGGCGCGTGGTCGACTCACGGCCCGTCAGATTGAGTCGGCTCGGCGTGCAATGACCCGTCATATCAAGCGTGGTGGAAAAATCTGGATTCGTATCTTCCCTGACACCCCGGTAACCAAGAAGCCTATTGAAGTTCGGATGGGTAAGGGTAAGGGTAATGTCGAGTACTGGGTAGCAAAGATCCAGCCCGGCAAGATGCTGTATGAAATGGAAGGTGTTACTGAAATAGTTGCACGTGAAGCCTTCGCTTTGGCAGCAGCAAAACTGCCTATTGCTACCACCTTTGTTGTGAGGACTGCAGCGTAATGGCTAATGCACACGTTACCGAACTGGCAGCAAAGTCAGTCGAAGAATTAAACACCGAATTGAACGGTTTGTTCCGGGAGCAATTCAATTTGCGAATGCAACGCGGTTCAGGCCAGGATGTAAAGCCACACAATCACAAGCGAGTTCGTCGAGAAATCGCACGTATCAAGACCATTATTCATCAGAAGCAATCAGTGGAAGGCTGAACATGAGCGATCAGAACCAGACAGCCGACACAAGCGAAGGCGCAAAGAGCGGGCGAACAGTAGTTGGCCGCGTTACCAGTAATAAAATGGAGCAGACGGCGACCGTACAAGTTGAGCGCCGAATCAAGCATCCCATTTACGGGAAATACATGCGCCGTAGCAAAAAGTATCACGTGCATGATGAGAAGAATGAGTTGAGGATCGGCGATGTCGTTCAGATAAAGGAATGCCGCCCGTTGTCCAAGACAAAAGCCTGGATGTTAGACAAGGTGCTGACGGTCGCTGCCGAGTAAGGCAACGAGTGTCACATTACATTAATAAGCGTGGACTGGAACAAGAGTAGCGTCCGATGATTCAAATGCAAACTGTCCTTAATGTGGCAGATAATAGTGGCGCGCGCCGAGTGCAGTGCATAAAAGTACTGGGTGGCTCGCACCGTCGATACGCTCGCGTGGGTGATGTCATCAAGGTCAGCGTCAAGGATGCTATCCCGAGGGGCAAGGTCAAGAAGGGCGAGGTGTACAACGCAGTCGTAGTGCGCACAGCAAAAGCTATTCGTCGAAGAGACGGATCTGCTATTCGGTTCGACGCCAATGCTGCAGTTATTCTCAACGCCAAGCTCGAGCCGGTAGGTACCCGAATTTTCGGGCCTGTCACTCGAGAGCTGCGCACTGAGAGGTTCATGAAGATTGTTTCTTTAGCACCCGAAGTGCTGTAGAACACGCGTACCGAGATTACAGATAATGCAACGTATCAAACAAGGCGACGACGTAATTGTTCTCGCAGGAAAAGACAAGGGTCGGCGTGGCAAAGTTGAGTCCGTTCTCGATGACCGCGTGATTGTTGACGGTATTAACCTGGTCAAGAAGCACGCGAAGGGCAACCCTCAGATGGGCGATCCCGGCGGCATTCAGGAAAAGGAGTTGTCTATCCACATCTCCAACGTAGCGTTATTCAATCCTTCAACAAAGAAGGGTGGACGCATTGGTTTTCGTATAGGTGAAGACGGAAAGAAAGAGCGCTTTTTCCGCGCTGATTCTTCTTCGGTAGACGGTTGATTAACATGGCAAGGTTGATTTCAGAATATCGGGAAAAGATCGTTCCTCTGATGATGGACGAGCACAAGTACCAGAGTGTCATGCAGGTTCCTCGCATTCAGAAGATCACTCTGAACATGGGACTGGGTGAAGCGCTTGGTGACAAAAAAGTGCTTGAGCATGCAGTCAAGGACATGACGGCAATCGCTGGGCAAAAGCCCGTGGTCACAGTGGCTCGCAAGTCGATTGCCGGTTTTAAGATTCGCGATGGTTACCCGATTGGTGCAAAGGTCACGCTCAGACGTGAACGGATGTAT
The DNA here is from genome assembly GCA_964352535.1 of uncultured Granulosicoccaceae bacterium. GTDB lineage: Bacteria > Pseudomonadota > Gammaproteobacteria > Granulosicoccales > Granulosicoccaceae > Granulosicoccus. The sequence goes on from CAYGSW010000009.1 coordinate 16,287, forward strand.
GAGTTTCTTGATCGGCTGGTTGCAGTCTCTATCCCGCGTATTCGTGATTTTCGGGGTATAAATCCCAGATCGTTCGACGGTCGCGGAAATTACAGCATGGGCGTGAAAGAACAGATCATTTTTCCGGAAATTGATTACGACAAGATTGATGCAATGCGTGGATTGGATATCACGATCACCACGACAGCAAAGTCTGATGCTGAGGCTCTGTCGCTACTGAAAAAATTCAATTTTCCTTTCCGAACTTAAGGGACTCGCGAACATGGCAAAGAAATCAATGATTGCTCGCGAGAGCAAACGTACAAAACTGGTACTGCAGCACGCCGAAAAGCGAGCTGCGTACAAGAAGACTGTCACATCTGAGGACAGTACTTATGACGAGAAGATGGCGGCCATGACTGCGTTGCAGAAGTTGCCTAGAGATTCGTCACCAGCGCGTCAGCGGAATCGCTGCCGTATAACGGGTAGGCCTCACGGTTACTATCGGAAGTTTGGCCTAAGCCGGAACAAACTCAGGGAAGCTGCCATGCGCGGTGATGTACCTGGGCTAGTCAAGGCGAGTTGGTAGGAGATTTATCATGAGTATGTCTGACCCCATTGCTGACATGTTGACCCGTATTCGTAACGGCCAACAGGCACGTAAGGTATCGGTATCCATGCCTGCTGCCAAGCTGAAAAGCAGCGTAGCGAAGGTGTTGCAGGATCAGGGTTATGTCGGCGGATTCAGCACGGCTGATGATGGTGGCAAGCCAACACTGACCATCGAGCTGAAATATTTCGACGGAAATCCTGTTATCGATAAAATCAAGCGCATAAGCCGACCCGGTTTACGCCAATACAGTGCTGCAGGTGATATCCCTGATGTGCTGGGTGGCTTGGGTATTTCTGTTGTCTCCACCTCACACGGTGTAATGACAGGAAAAGAGGCGAGAGCTAAAGGTTATGGTGGTGAAATTATCTGCACTGTCAGCTAATTCATCCGCCCTGAGGAACAAACAATGTCACGCGTAGCGAAAGAACCGATCGAAGTGCCCAAGGGCGTAGAGATCACCATTAGCGGACAGTCCGTTAGTGCAAAAGGACCAAAAGGCCAAGAGTCTGTTGAGGTGCACGATAGTGTAGTGCCAGTGCTTGATGGAGCAGTTCTGGGTGTATCAACAGCAACGGGTGACCAAAAGTCTATGGCCATGGCCGGAACCATGCGTTCTCTGCTCAACAATCTGGTTGTTGGCGTAAGTGCAGGGTTCGAAAAGAGGCTGGAGCTTCGGGGCGTAGGTTATCGCGCACAGGCTCAAGGCAGTGATCTTAGTTTGACGTTGGGATTTTCTCATCCGGTGGTTCACAAGGTACCAGCCGGGGTGAAGGTAGAAACTCCCAGCCAGACCGAGGTCATTGTCAGCGGCACCAACAAGCAGATTGTCGGTCAGGTTGCAGCCGACATTCGAGGCTACCGGCCACCGGAGCCCTACAAGGGCAAGGGTGTTCGTTATGCCGGTGAATACGTCGCCATGAAAGAAGCCAAGAAGAAGTAGAGTCGCGAATAATGGACAAGAAAACAAATCGATTACGTCGTGCCAAGCGCACTCGCGCCAAGATCCGCGAGCTGGCAGTGCCACGTTTGACCGTACACCGTACTCCACGCCATATTTATGCGCAGGTTATCGATGCGGATGGGAGCCGGGTACTGGCAGCGGCATCAACTGTTGGCAAGGATTTGCGTGGTAATGTCAAGAACGGTGGAAATGTTGATGCAGCCACATCTGTGGGCAAGAGCATTGCTGAGAAAGCGGTTGCAGCTGGCATCAGCCAGGTTGCTTTCGATCGCGCAGGATTCAAATACCACGGTCGCGTGAAAGCGCTCGCCGATGCAGCTCGTGAAAACGGACTGAAATTTTAAGACAGCCTGACGGCTACAATCAGATAGGCTCGGATACATTCGTATGGCACAGAACGATTACAATCAAAGCAGCGACGGCTACATCGAAAAGCTGGTCACCATTAACCGCGTAGCAAAGGTGGTTAAGGGCGGACGTCAGTTCGGCTTTACGGCCCTGACTGTTGTTGGTGACGGGAACGGCCGCGTTGGCTTGGGTTATGGCAAGGCGCGCGAAGTGCCATTGGCAATCCAGAAGGCAATGGAAAAGGCCCGCAGGGACATGAAGACTGTTTCATTGAACGATGGCACATTGCAATATCCGCTCAAGGGCAGACACGGTGCGGCACGGGTATACATGCAGCCAGCTTCCGAAGGTACAGGGATCATTGCGGGCGGTGCGATGCGAGCTGTTTTTGAGGCGGTTGGAGTCAGAAATGTACTCGCGAAGATCATCGGTACTAACAACCCCATTAACGTTGTTCGAGCAACAATCAACGGGTTGAGCACAATGCAGAGCCCGGAATCTGTAGCTGCGAAGCGCGGTAAGACTGTCGCTGAAGTCAAAGGGGAGTAATTATGAGCGTCAAGACTGTTAAGGTTACCCTGATCCGGAGCATGAACGGAAGACTCAAGAATCACAAAGCCAGTGTTCGTGGCCTGGGTCTTCGTCGTATGCATCAGACTGTAGAGGTGATCGATACGCCCGAGAACCGCGGCATGATTAATCGCGCGTATTACATGCTTCGCGTAGAAGAATCGTAGTCCTTAATCTTTGTCGTTACTAATTGCAAGTTTGCCTGAGCGCCTGATGATTGCATCAGGTAGTTGACAGGGGCAAGCTGTTTGCCGGGCTGTTCCGGATTTGGATCGAAGAGCTAAAAACTAATGAGTCTCAATAATTTAAAGCCAGCCGCTGGTAGCCGCAAAGTTGCTAACCGGGTCGGTCGTGGTATTGGTTCCGGCAACGGCAAGACCTGCGGTCGTGGCCACAAAGGACAGAAGTCGCGCTCTGGTGGATGGCATAAGGTCGGCTTTGAAGGTGGTCAGATGCCGATTCAGAGGCGTCTGCCTAAATTCGGTTTTACGTCTCGTATGGCAAAGCACTATGCAGAGGTCCGTTTGCACGAATTAGCCAAGGTTGAAGGCGGTGATGTCAACGTCGCATCGTTGATTGCAGCAGGTATCGTGCCTTTGCAGACCAAAACCGTTAAAATCATTCTTTCAGGCGAAGTGTCGGGTGCATGCAATGTGTCAGGTTGCCGCGTTACCAACGGTGCCAAGGCCGCCATTGAGGCTGCTGGCGGTTCTGTTGTCGATCTGACTGCATCTGTTGAATGAGCGGATTGCGGTTCGCATTGCGCTGATTCGCCAGTGTTAAACAGAGTACAAGAATAATGGCTGCTACCAAAAACAAGTCTGCACTTGCTGGAATCGGAGGATCATCCGAGTTACAGTCGCGCCTGCTATTTGTGCTTTTTGCTCTTGTGGTATTCCGCACTGGCTCTCACATAACCATCCCGGGCGTAGATCCACGTGTGATGGCTGATTTGTTTGCGCAACAAAGTAGCGGCATACTGGGCATGCTCAACATGTTCGGCGGTGGGGCTTTGTCAAGGATGTCCTTGTTCGCGCTTGGCGTCATGCCGTACATCTCCGCTTCTATCATCATGCAGCTTATGACGCATGTGGTTCCGCGGTTTGAACAGCTACGAAAGGAAGGTGAGAGCGGTCGGCGGGTGATAACAAAGTACACGCGTTACGGCACCCTGATACTTGCATCAGTTCAGGCGACAGGCATCGCAATCGCGCTTCAGAATCAGGGGGCCAATGGCCAGAGTGTTGTATTCCTCACCGGACCAGGTTTTGTCTTGACTGCCGCAGTCACGCTAATCACTGGAACCATGTTCCTGATGTGGCTTGGTGAGCAGATCACTGAAAGGGGCATCGGAAACGGCATCTCCATCTTAATTTTTGCCGGTATCGTTGCCGGATTGCCCGCCGCTATAGGCGGTACGCTTCAGCTGTCCAGAACAGGCGAGCTGAGCGCGCTGGTAGTGATACTGCTGTTTGCCATGGTGATGGCGGTTACCGCATTTGTGGTGTTTGTGGAGCGTGGCCAGAGACGGATAACGGTGAATTACGCGAAACAGCAGCGCGGGAAAAAAATGTACGCGGCGCAGTCGAGTCACCTGCCGCTCAAGCTGAATATGGCGGGCGTCATACCACCGATATTTGCATCGAGTATTATCCTGTTCCCGGCCACTCTGGGTGATATTGCCACCAGTAATTCCAATTCTTTGCTAAATACGATTGTTTCAACATTGCAACCAGGCCAGCCTGTCTACATCTTGTTGTACGCAACGGCCATCATATTTTTCTGCTTCTTTTACACAGCCCTGGTTTTCAATGCGAAGGAGACGGCTGACAATCTCAAGAAGTCTGGTGCATTCATCCCTGGCATACGTCCGGGTGAAAAGACTGCACGATACATTGATTCTGTTTTGACTCGTCTGACACTGTACGGCGCGTTATACATCACCTTGGTGTGCTTACTGCCGGAATTCTTGATTCTGTTGTGGAATGTTCCGTTCTATTTTGGTGGCACGTCCTTACTCATTATCGTGGTTGTAGTGATGGATTTTGTCGGGCAGGCACAGGCACACATGATGAGCCATCAGTACGAAGGCTTGATGAAGAAGCAGGGTACCAAAGGGGCTCCCAAGGGCGCTCGATAACGCAGGTCAATCAATTTATTGACAAGGCTTGCGCGTCGAGCGTTCAAACGAGCCACCGTTTCAGGAGAGGATTTATGAAAGTCAGAGCATCAGTCAAGAAGATCTGTCGCAATTGCAAGGTTGTCAAACGTAAAGGCGTTGTTCGCGTCATTTGCAGTGACACCCGGCATAAGCAGCGACAGGGCTAGTCAAAAGATAATAGGCGGAGATAAGCATGGCACGTATTGCCGGCATTAACATTCCGGTCCAGAAGCACACCTGGATCGCATTGACATCGATTTACGGTATCGGACGTACCAGGGCGTATCAGATTTGTGATGCGGCCAAGGTTCCGTCCGATACCAAGGTTCGAGATCTTTCTGAAGTCGAGATCGAGAGTCTGCGTACGGAAGTAGGAAAGTTTACTGTCGAGGGCGATTTGCGTCGCGATGTCTCGATGAATATAAAGCGTCTGATGGATCTCGGTTGTTACCGGGGTATTCGCCATCGTCGGGGCTTACCCCTTCGCGGTCAACGTACGAAGACTAATGCGCGCACGCGCAAAGGTCCGCGTCGTCCGCTCAAGCGTTAATAGAGAAAAATATGGCAGCTAGTACCAAGAAAAAAGTTCGTCGCACCGTTACAGACGGTATCGCGCATATACATGCGTCGTTCAACAACACGATTGTCATGATCACAGATCGACAGGGCAATGCGTTGTCCTGGGCGACAGCCGGTGGGTCCGGTTTTCGTGGATCGCGCAAAAGTACGCCGTTTGCTGCACAGGTTGCTGCAGAGCGGGCTGGCGAGGCTGCCAAAGAATATGGCTTGAAAAACATAGATGTTCATGTGAAGGGACCTGGACCAGGGCGAGATTCTGCTGTCAGATCGTTGAATAATGTCGGTTTTAAGATCAGCAGCATCCTCGACGTGACTCCGATTCCTCACAACGGCTGTCGTCCGCCGAAAAAGCGTCGGGTTTAGGGTTGGCGCCAAGATGAACATGAACAGTAGCGAACTATCAAGCATAGTTACAGGAGTGTATAACCGTGGCTAGATATACCGGTCCAACGTGTAAGCTGAGCCGACGTGAGGGTACGGATTTGTACCTGAAGTCCGGAATCCGCCCGCTGGAGTCCAAGTGCAATCTTGAGACACCTCCCGGCATGCAGGGTGCCAAGCGTGGGCGTCCTTCCGACTACGCTATTCAGCTTCGTGAAAAGCAGAAGCTGCGCAGGATGTATGGCGTGCTCGAAAAGCAGTTCCGTAATTATTACAAGGCTGCTGCTGCCCGGAAAGGCTCAACAGGTGAAAATCTGCTGTCTCTTCTGGAGCAACGATTGGATAACGTCGTGTATCGAATGGGATTTGGTTCTACCCGCGCAGAAGCCAGACAGCTTGTGTCACACAAGTCCGTAATGGTTGACGGTAAGATTGTCAATATTCCTTCGTATCAGATTCAACCGAATCAGGTAGTCACCATTAGAGAAAAAGCACGGAAGCAGGCCAGGATTGCTGATGCGCTTGAATTGGCGCAACAACGTGGTCTTCCTGGTTGGATTGAGGTCGATTCCAAGAAGTTCGAAGGCATGTTCAAGAGTGTCCCTGACCGTGCGGATCTGCCCGCTGAGATCAATGAGTCTCTGGTAGTAGAACTGTACTCCAAGTAAGCAGCCATGTGGCTTACGGGCGCGAGTGGTGTTGACACCAGCAGCCCGCTTACTTGTCTTTAGCTTTTTGGTGGGGTAGCGCTTTGCTGCCCCGCTAACGTTTAAGGGGTTGAATTACGTTGAATGCCATGCAAACTGAATTTTTGAAACCGCGTATTGTCGACGTTTCAGCAACGAATGCAAACCACGCGAAAGTAACGCTCGAGCCTCTGGAAAGAGGTTTTGGCCATACGCTGGGTAATGCACTGCGCAGAATCCTGCTGTCGTCCATGTCGGGTGCAGCTTTCTACGAAGCAGAAATCGAAGGCGTGTTGCACGAGTACACCACAATGGAGGGTGTGCAGGAAGATGTGCTGGACATCCTTCTGAACCTGAAAGGTGTATCGATCGTGATGCATGCCAAAGACGAGGCAACGCTGAAGCTTGTCAAGCAGGGTCCTTGTGTCGTAACCGCAGCTGATATCACTTTGGACCACGACATCGAGATCATCAACCCGGATCATGTTATCTGCAGGTTAACAGGCAACATGAATCTGAATATGACATTGCGTGCACGTGTTGGTAGGGGCTATGAGCCTGCTTCTCAGCGTACGTTGGAAGAGGGTGAAAGTCGTCCCATTGGCACACTGCAGATTGATTCATCGTTCAGCCCTGTACATCGTGTTGCCTACAATGTGGAGAGCGCACGAGTGGAGCAGCGCACCGATCTGGACAAGCTCATTGTTGATCTGGAGACCAATGGTACGATAGACCCGGAAGAGGCTATCCGTAAGGCTGCCACTATCTTGCAAGAGCAGCTCTCTGTATTTGTCGATTTGAAAGCTGAGACCACAACGCCTGAAGAGGAACAAGCGTCGGATATTGATCCGATTCTGCTGCGTCCAGTTGACGATTTGGAGCTGACTGTACGCTCAGCTAATTGCCTGAAAGCTGAGAATATCTACTATATCGGCGATTTGATTCAGCGTACTGAAGTAGAATTGTTGAAAACGCCTAACCTTGGCAAGAAGTCCTTGACTGAAATTAAGGATGTTCTTGCCCAGCAGGCATTGTCGCTGGGTATGCGCCTGGAAAACTGGCCTCCCCCCGAGTTGCAGAAGCAACGCGAGCTGGCCAAGTAAGAACGAGATAAGAACATGAGACATCGTAAGAGCGGGCGTAAGCTAAATCGTAATTCCAGTCATCGTAAGGCTATGTTCAGAAACATGGCAGCGTCATTGGTTGAGCATGAGTCGATCAGGACGACAGTACCGAAGGCGAAAGAACTTCGCCGGGTTATTGAGCCCATGATCACGAGTGCAAAACAGGACAATGTCGCCAAGCGCCGCCAAGCGTTTGACCGGATTCGTGACAAGTCTGCAGTAGGAAAACTTTTTTCAGTGTTAGGCCCCCGCTTTGCTGACCGACCGGGCGGCTACACCAGAATTCTGAAGTGCGGCATGCGTCCCGGCGACAATGCTCCCATGGCAATCATTGAGTTTGTCGAGCGTAGCGAGATCTGACTTCAGGGTTGCAACTCGTCACTGACACGCATGGTCGTCAGTCATGCCAGCAAGAAGCCCATCTCGGTCTATCCGTTTTGGGCTTTTTGCATTTTTGAAGCTGATATCTCGAACCACAGGTTTTCTATCGTTCGGAGTAAGCGGCGTGCGTCCGGCGGCATTATCCCTGCAGATGTCAGCAAGTGCCTATAACACTGAAACCTTGCAGATGTGTCTTTTGCCGAACCTGTAGCCTTGCCCGTTCCTGGTGGCTGCGGTGTCAGTTTGAGGAAGGTGTCTTGTGATAGCCTTTAGCACCGCACGCTCGTTAGTTACCCAAGCCACTGCAGCGACATGAACTCTCAAGCCCACCTACAACTTCGGAACGCTCGCCTGGTGTTGGCGGATGGCGTTGTTACGGGACAGTTGAGTACCTCTGATGGGTTGATTGCCTCAATCAAGACGGGGTCCGGTGGATCCGGTGAAGACTGGCAGGGGGATTATCTGATACCGGGTCTGGTCGAATTACACACCGACCATCTTGAAGCGCATTATTGTCCGCGTCCCGGTGTGCGCTGGAACCCGCTGGCAGCTATCCAGGCTCACGATGCCCAGATAGCATCTGCAGGTATCACGACGGTGCTCGATTGCCTGCGCATGGGCACAGACGATTCGGCTGACTATGAGCCTGGCGAAATGCTATCACTTGCTGACTGCCTGCAGAAGGCAGCGGATCAGGACCGGCTGCGTGCCGAACATCTACTGCATCTTCGTTGTGAGGTCTCCGCTCCCGGTGTTTTAGACGACTGCGCAAGATTCTCAGAACGTAACAACATCATGGTGATGTCATTGATGGACCATGCACCCGGGCAACGGCAGTTTACTGATATGGCTGTCTTTGAACACTATCACCGTGGTAAAGACTCCATGGATGATGAAACGTTTGAGGCTTTTACCAGCCAACGCCTGGCGAATTCCCAACGCTTTTCAGACCAGCATCGTGCAGCGATTGCACAAATATGTGCCGAGCGCAATATTGCATTGGCAAGTCATGATGACGCGACGCTTGACCACGTGCAGGATGCTGTACGCCTGGGCATCCGTATTTCAGAGTTTCCTACAACGGTTGAGGCTGCCAAGGCGGCACATGATGCTGGTATGAAAATTCTTATGGGTGCGCCTAACGTGGTCCGAGGCCGTTCACATTCGGGTAACGTCGGCGCGCGACAACTGGCAACGTTGGGCACTCTGGATATGCTGTCATCAGATTATGTACCCTCCAGCTTACTGCATGCGCCGTTTGTTCTATCGTTACAAGAGAACCTCGTGAGTCTAGTGGATGCGATTGCCATGGTCACAAGTACTCCGGCACGGGCTATTGGTTTTGAGGACAGAGGCGTTATTGCAGAAGGTATGCGTGCGGATATAGTCAGGGTGCGGTATCAGGACAACATTCCAACGGTCAAGGGCGTGTGGCGCGAAGGTATTCGTGTGGCATGAGTGCTCGTTATGCGGTTTTTTTCTGTCCGGATGACTCAACAGAGCTTGCGTTGTTCGGTGCAAGAGTACTGCACCGATACGCTGACGGGGCGCAGGTAGCATCATCGGCTGACGATTACCCGGATAGACAGTTAGCATCAGAACTCTCTCAAACGCCTGCGCATTACGGTTTTCATGCAACCCTCAAGGCACCTTTCCAGCTCGCAGACGGTTTCTCAGAAGTACAGTTGTTGAAAGCTGTCCAGGAGCTTGCGATGCAGCAGTTGCCCATTAGTATGCTGACATTACGTCCACGGCTGCTTTCTGATTTCGTTGCCCTTGGCTTTGATGCTCAGCCGCAAGCGATTGCTGCGTTGGCTGAGTGTTGTGTGATTGAGTTGGAGCCGTTCCGTGCACCCTTAACATCTACAGACATTGCCAAACGCAAGCCGGAACAACTAACACCTTCTCAACGTGCATACTTGAGCGCGTATGGATATCCCTATGTTCTGGCTGAGTTCAGATTTCATATGACATTGACCGGCGCAGTGGAGCACGCCTCACATCAATCGTATATTGACTGGTTGAGCAGCCAGTATGAGAAGCTCGTGCCCAATCCTCCCATGCTGGATCGATTAGCCGTGTTCTGGCAACCTGACAGGCAGACACCGTTCAAACGCATAGCTCAATTTGCTTTCGGTTCCTGAGATTGACGACCGTTGCGTCGTCATCATGGTAGTAGCCTCCTCAGCGCTGCAGATCTGCCATAGTGCTGAGTGTGGTGCTTTGGTATGCTAAGACATCTAACGATCAACGTGATCAGCAACCACTGCGGAACTCCTTTGACAAAGACACTAGCAACTCATGTGGGATCCTTGCCTCGTAGTCAGGAGGTTGTCGATTTCATCTTCGCACGCGAAAAAGGCGAAATCTACGATCGAGACGCGTTTGACAGTACGATGGCAGCTGCAGTAGACGAAGGCGTTCAAAAGCAGAAAGCGGCAGGGATCGATATAGTCTCCGATGGGGAAACGTCCAAAATATCCTACGCCACCTACGTAAAGGATCGTTACACAGGCTTTGAAGGTGACAGTCCTCGAAATGCGCCGGCTGATTTGAAATTATTTCCAAGTTTCCTTGAGCGTTTGGCGTCGTCAGGCGGTACTGCTGATTACGCCAGACCCATGTGTACCAGTGAGGTGCGATCCAAGGGGCATGATGATTTGAACAAGGACATCAGCAACCTCAAGAGTGCCATGCAGAAGCACGGGGTCAGTCAGGGGTTCATGAACGCCGCATCGCCTGGAGTCATTTCACTTTTTCTGCCTAATCAGCACTACGCTACGCGTGAAGCTTATTTGGCAGCACTGGCCGATGCCATGAAAGAGGAATACGAAACCATTGTTGCAGCGGGCCTGCAACTGCAGCTGGATTGTCCTGATCTGGCCCTGTCACGACATATGCTGTTCAATGATTTGTCTGATGACGAGTTCGTGAAGATTGCGCAGTCCCATGTGGAAGCACTGAATCACGCACTGCGTGATATTCCAAAAGAGCAGGTGCGTGTACACATATGCTGGGGTAACTATGAGGGGCCACATGTGTGCGATATTGACATGGCCAGGATGTTCGAAACGCTAATGAGCACTCACGCTCGCTATATTCTGTTTGAAACATCCAACCCTCGCCATGCTCACGAGTGGACAGTGTTTCGCGATCGTGCTGCTGAGATACCCGATGACAAGGTACTGGTACCTGGCGTAATTGACAGCACAACGAATTTCGTTGAACACCCTGAGGTGGTTGCACAGCGAGTTGAACGATTTACGGACATCGTCGGTGCGGAACGTGTCGTGGCTGGCTCCGATTGCGGGTTTGGAACATTTGCAGGCTTTGGCGCTGTTGATCCTGCAATTGCATTTGCTAAATTGAGCTCTTTATCGGAAGGGGCAGCGTTGGCCAGCGCTCGACGATAGGTTTGAAATGCGTTATCTGCAAGAAAAATAGCGCGCTATCCGAAGCTTTGCATCCAGTGGTCAGGCATAGCTGTATGCCTGGCCAAATACTGGTTTATCTGCATGTCGTCCATCTCCCGATGAATTCCGCCACGGATAAACAAGGTTTTCAAACCCGCCGTGGCTCCGCCAGCGATATCGTGTTCCAGGCTGTCGCCCACGCACAGAATACGATGTGCGTCGATTGCCTTTAAGTGATCAAGGGCATGGATGTAGACATCTTTGTAAGGTTTGCCGATCCATTGGACGGCACCTCCCATCTGCTCATAAAGCTCGGCAATTCTGCCCGCACCAAAGCGTATTCCCTGACGGGTAATCATTAGTTTGTCCGGGTTGGTACACAAGCAGGGTATGCAACGCTGCGCAGCGCTGCGCAATTGCTTGATATAGTGTTTTTCCGTAAACCTGTCGCCTTCGCTGGCACTGATGATAACAAACTCGGCGTCTGTCGTACGGCTGACCAATTCAAGATCAAGCCCCTCAACAGCGGACAGATCATTGTCGCGAGCGATCAGCAGGCAACGACGCAATCCTTTGGCAAGATACTGTGTCTGGACTTTTTCAAAAGCCACGTCACCTGAGGTTACAAACTCGGTGTAGGTATTGCGCCCAAACCCAAGCGTAGTCATACGTTGCGCATTAATGTGTGAGCGTTTTCCGGAATTGGACAGGATGACAACGGTTTTGCCGGCGTTCATTAATAACTGAAGCGTTGAAATCGCTGCAGGGTAGGGCTTTTGTCCATCGTGCAATACACCAAACTGATCGACAATAAACCCGTCATAAGCATCAACAATACAGGACATCGATGCAGGGTTATCAATAGTACTGATATCATGCATTAGCTTTATTGTTCCAGATAGCCGTCGCGAGCCAGTGATGCCGTGCCCACGGCCGCCTGCTCAGAAATACAGGTGTTGGTGCGTACTTTGAGCACGTCTTCACGAATGGTGGTCCACACCGGATTTTTTGCACCCCCTCCCACGGTTCTTATCGATGCCAGAGATGGGGCACCAAGCTCGCGCAAACGCGTATAGGCAAGCCGTTCAATATTCGCAATACCTTTCAACATGCCATGCAGGAACTGCCTGTCAGTTTCAGGTACAGGGCTGAGTCGTGGTTGCAACTGGCTGTCATTGATCGGAAAACGCTCTCCCGGTGATAGCAGTGGGTAGTAGTCCAGGTGGGTAGGTTCTCGGGGATCAATCTGACGGGACAGCCGCTCAATCTCGTCCGGTTGAAAATAGTGAGCCAGAACCTGTCCACCTGTGTTGGACGCACCGCCAGCTAGCCAGCGATTACCGATTCGGTGACTGTAGATGCCAAATTGTGGGGCGTAGACAGGTTTGTCAGACAACAGCTTTATCGTTAGTGTACTACCCAGTACAGTGACACCATCACCAGGCACCGCTGCGCCTGTGGCCAGGAATGATGCACAACCGTCAGTTGTTCCTGTGAACACTTGTGTGGCTAGATCAAGTCCGGTGGCATCGGCAGCTTGTCTGCTTATCGGTCCAATTAGTGTCCCTGCAGGTAGAACCTGTGGTAATAGCTGAACCGCAAGCCCCGCGTCTTTTATCCAGCCTGGCCATTCACGGGCAACAGCGTCATAACCTGTTTTCAACGCGTTGTTCTCATCGCTCACCCCTGATATCCCTGACAGTTGACATGCTACCCAGTCAGCCTCATGGGCAATACCCGCAACAGAAGGTTGAGCGCTTAATGTAATAGCTCGCGCCAGTCCTGACGTTACTCCATGAACGGCGGAAGACTCGGGTGCGCAAATTGCAATTTTGTCCACAATACCCTGATCAGTGCAGGCGTCGTTGTAGAGAAGTGCCTTGCCAATTGGACGTCCATTGGCATCAATACCAACCATGGTACCGGAGGTGCCATCAATGGCAATGGCTTTTACGGCACTGGCACTAACCTGTGTCAGCAGCTCTTGTATAAGCTGTTGGATCGCTTTCCACCATAGCGCAGGATTACGGCGATCATCATTTTCAGTAAATGCAACCATGGCACTGGCATGTGTGACCAGTTGTGCATCTACGCAAACACCACGTACGCCTGAGGTACCAAGATCAATGCCTGCAAATAAGGTGGGTGATCTAACCACACTCACACAGTGTCTTTGTTTCGGTGATACTTGACGTCCAGCGCATCAATGGCCTTCACGTTAGCTGCCGACCTGCCACCTTGATCGAAAGTGTGTGACAAAAAGGTGTTGGCAATAACCTTGGCAAGCTCAGCACCAATGACACGTGAACCCATAGTCATGATCTGAGCATTGTTTGACAATGATGCACGTTCCGCCGAGTAGGTGTCATGGCACAGTGCTGCGCGAATCCCGGGTACTTTGTTGGCTGATATACACACTCCGATACCGGTGCCACAGACCAGAATGGCACGCTCATAGGTACCTTCAAGTACTTGTGTTGCTACACGTTCTGCCAGATTGGCATAGAAGTCGTCTGGCCCGTCGTTCTTGTGTGAAATCTCTGCAACCTCGTGGGTTGAACCCAGATATTCAGCCAGTAACCTGGCTAGTGGTTCTCCGGCACTGTCGCCGGCAATAGCGATTTTCATGAATAGCGCTCTCTCTGATCAACGTGGTCTTCTAGCCAGGCATCGAACGTGGCGATTTCCTGGTCAGACATATGTAAAGCATGTTTGGTACGTCGTTTCAGCAAATCATCTCGGCTGATGGCCCATTCATGCTGAATAAGGAACTGCATCTCAGCCTCAAAACAAGCCTCCGAAAACTGCTTGCCCAAGTCGCCCGTGGTCTCGATGCCTGCCAATAGCTGGTGGCTGCGCGACCCGTACCGTCGTCCATATTGATACAACAGCGCAGGTGGAAGCTGTGGGTATCGTACTACGAGTTGCTGTGCGAAGCGCTCAAAGTCGCCTTGCTCGATATCTCCGCCGGGCAGCGGTTTACCGGATGTCCATGCCTTACCCATGTTAGGGAAAAATGGCCGCAACTTGTCCAGAGCATGTTCTGCCAGTTTTCTGAAAGTTGTGATCTTGCCACCAAACACCGACAGGATAGGTGCCTTATGCGCATCGCCGACAGTGCCGTTTACATCAAATAGATAATCACGAGTTACAGCACTGGGATTTTCGGCATCGTCGTCAAAAAGCGGGCGTACGCCAGAGAACGTTTGCAGGATATTGTTGGTGGCGAGCTCGTGTTTGAAATAACGATTCACCGCTGCAATCAGATAGCTGATTTCTGCTTCATCTATAGCAACCTCATCGGCGTCACCTTCAAAGGGTATGTCTGTGGTCCCGATCAGCGCTCGCCCATTTTCATAGGGATTGATGAAGATCACGCGCTTGTCGTGGTTTTGAACCAGATAAGCGTGATCGCCTTCCCAGAACTTTTTAACCACGATATGGCTACCCTTCACCAGCCTCACATTGCGTTGTGATTTGACGGAATCCGTGCTCTGTATGATTGTGTTAACCCAGGGGCCAGCAGCATTAATGATGCTTCGCGCTTTTATCACTTCTATTTCATTGCTGCGCCTGTCGCGCAACGTGACTTCCCAATGCCCATTAACTCGTCTGGCGGATTCGCAGTGGGTGCGTGTGCGGATCAAAGCACCATGCTCTGCTGCTGATAATGCGTTGAGAACCACTAGTCGAGCATCATCCACCCAGCAGTCGGAATACTCGAATGCCTTGGTGTATTGGTCCTTCAAGGCATCACCTTCCATAGCGCTATGCAGATTCAGCACACGTGTTGCTGGCAGTTTTTTGCGCCCACCAAGGTGATCGTACAAAAACAGTCCCGCACGCACTAACCATGCTGGACGATCCTCTTTACTGTGAGGCAGAACGAAACGCATGGGCCAAATGATATGCGGAGCAGATGCAAGCAACACTTCACGCTCAATCAGCGCTTCACGCACCAGTCTGAACTCATAGTATTCCAGATAGCGAAGTCCGCCATGAACCAGTTTGCCCGATCGCGAGCTGGTGCCTTGCGATAAATCATCTTTCTCCACAAGCATGACGCTCAATCCACGTCCAGCGGCGTCTCGCGCGACTCCCGCGCCATTAATACCGCCACCAATAATGCACACATCAACGAGATCACTGACCTGCCGAGAGTGGAGGTTGGTGCCTGAGGAGTTGTTCGGAGCCTTGGTTGGGTTCACGGCAGTCAATTTACGGCTGATGCACAGTGGTATGTTGAGAGGGGATATTGGGTCAGGGTGGTGATGCCACAAGTAACGCTTTTAGCTCAGAGTCTTCAAGAAAAAAATGACGATTGGGTGACTTCACTACTATCCGATTGAGTTTGTAGTCTTGCACTAAGTCGTGACAAATAGCGTCTATAGTCAGCAGGCATTAATACTCGAGCGCCCGGAGAAATAGCGCTCAAGTTCCATAGCGATCTGATCAGCGGCAACAGTCACAGTCTTTACAGACGCACCAGCAATGTGGGGCGTTAACGTCACATTGGGTAGACTCAAGAGAGGCCAATCCTCTGGAACTGGCTCTATGGCAAACGTTTCGAGCATGGCGCTGCCTATTATGCCAGTGCTTAATGCCGTGTATAGATCATCGTAGTCAACAAGCGGACCACGTGCCGTATTAACAAACAGGGCGTCAGGTTTCATGGCTGCAAACGTATCGGCATTCATCATATGTTGAGTTTCATCGGTGACTCTGGCATGCATGGTGACAACATCTGATGCGCTGAGCAGCTCTTCCAGTGCGACCAGTTCAACACCATCGTTCAGATCCTCAGCCGACAATTGTACATAGGGGTCTGACACAACGACTTTCGTGCCAAAAGCCCTGAGCAGTTTGACCACGCGTGTGCCAATGTTGCCGTAGCCAATGACGCCCACGGTCATCTCACTAAGTTCACGACCCGTTTTGTCATAGCGGTACAGATCTCCTTGCCAGTTCGCCAAGCGCAAGCCTTCGTGGCCAACGCGAATGTTGCGCGTCTCGGCAAGAATGGCACCGAGTGTGAACTCGGCTACCGCACTGGCGTTTCGACCTGGTGTATTGACAACAACAACACCGTGCTCTCGCGCCGCCTGCATATCAATGTTGACAGGTCCTCCGCGAGACACAGCCACAAACTTGAGTTGCGGTAGCTGCTCCAGCATACCGCGTGACAAGGGCGCTAGCTGAGTGACGAGCACTTCGGCATCTGCGATGAAGCGAACGATCTCGTCGGCATCACCCATGTATTCTTTCAGATTATCCATGCCTGCCTGGGCATAGCCATGCTCCATCGCTTCATCTGGCCACGGTTGTTGCAGTTTTCTGATATCAAGATCGCGCTGAACGGCTGCGCGTATTTTCTCCTCAAATACATCAGGCAGCATGAAGTTGTCGCCGATAATCGCAATGGTGTGTGCCATGACTAACGCAACCTCGCTTGTGTCTTCCAGGTTTCGGACAGGGCGCGCCGACTCGACTGATAGGATTCGAAAACAGCATCCATCGTCAGTTTTTCGTGCTCGTCATAGTCTTCCAGCGGACTTAAATGGGGTGCAACCCATGTGTTTACGCAGTCATCCATGGTGGTGAATTGACCAATGCTCAACGCAGCCATCATGGCAGCGCCTGCAGCACCTGCTTCCTCTCTTGCGCAGGTACGCAGTTTGGCACCGAGTGTATTGGCAAAAACACTGCGCAGTGCCTGACTGCGTGCTGCCCCACCTGTTAGTCGAACTTCTGCAGGCGAACCTCCCATTGCCGAATAGCAGTCGCGTGCCGCAAGCGCCAGTCCCTCTACCACTGCATTCATCATGTCAGGAAACCGGTGCCTTGAATTAAGGCCAATAAATCCTGCACGCGCTGATGCGTTGATAAAAGGGCCACGTTCACCAGCATCTGAAATGTAGGGTTGGTACAGGATGTCGCCGCGCCGCTTGGCAATGCCCACCCATTCGTCGACAGAGCCTATCAGATCGCTTCGCGACTTGGTCAGACCCTGGGATGCCAGTAGATCGACGGCAACGTCGAGTAGCCAATCAATGTTCAGTGTGCAGGACATGTTGGATTGAACCTGGGCGCACATCTCATCAACAGGCATCGCTATGGTAAAGCCGGTACAGTCTTCATTGAGTGAGACATCGGCAACCGAGTGTGCAAGCCGCATGTGTATGCCGGTAGAACCGACAATGGTACAGCCTACAGCATCCTGCTTATCATAGAGACCAGCACCCAGTCCGGTGCAGATGACATCCAGAGACCCTAGTACAACGGGTATTCCAGGTAGCAGACCGACTGCTTTTGCCGTTCTGGAGTCCAGTGGGTGATTCAACTCGACACCATTGAGCATGGGAGGCAGCAATGATTGACAATCACCAAGATTCAGGATGTCAATCACAGCCTGTGAGTATTGACGCGTGCGAAAATCACCAAAAGTAAAGCAGCCCTCCGATACATCGGTGACTCGTTCACCCGTTAATTGGTAATACAGCCAATCCTTGCAGTGAAAAGCGGTGCTCGACTGCTTGATTCGCTCAGGCGCATTGGCTTTCAACCACAGCAGTTGTGACGACTGCTGGAAGGCGGCAATGCCAGTTCCGGTAATATTGAATCGTTGTTTCTCATCGTCGCCAGCGCGCCATGCGTCGACAAGATTACCTGCACGCGCATCCAGCCAGAGCAGGCCACCCCCTACCGGCTCACCCTGCTTATCAATAAGCCATGTACCATCACCTTGACCGGTGACGGCAATAGCGGCACACCGCTGTGCCAAGTCAGGTAGTTTTTCTGACAGACCAACCAGTGTCTCCACCGTCTTTGTCCACGTAGTGTGAAGGTCTTGTTCGACACCGCCGTCGTTCAGAGTCTCATAGGCGTTGGGTGTTGAGCACTGGGCCAGCTGTTCACCATCCAAAGTGAATGCGACTGACTTGATGACGGAGGTGCCTGCATCTATGCCGATGATTAGATCTTTCATTGGGCAAGTACCGCGCCGTGTGAGAGGGCGTTGCCGCTCTGTCTATCGAAGATATGCAGGTTGTTAGCGTCTAGCTCAATCTCAATGGTCTCGTCAGGTTTGTCGAAGACGCGACTGTGTTCGACCAGCACGATAGGCTTGCCAGCTACGCTGGCTGCAATGTGCGTTTGATCGCCCAGCCACTGGTTGGCAATCACTTTGGCGAATAATCCCGAGCTACCCCGCCGCACCGCGTAGGGACGAATACCCACAGTCACACTTTGTTTGCTCAAGGCGGCTTCTATCACAGGTTGCGAAAAGGCATCTGTCGGGTAACGTAAAGCAACGTTCTCATCCAGCTGGAAAGTAATGATCTGTCCCGCTCGTGTGACCGAGGCATCAAACACGTTCATGGGGGGTTCACCGATAAATGTTCCGGTGAAAAGGTTAGCGGGTTTTTCCTTGAGATGCTCTGGCGAATCAAACTGCACAAGATTTCCCCCTTCCATGACAGCAATGCGATCAGCCAGGGCATTGGCTTCAGCTTGATCATGTGTCACGAGTATTGCAGTAAACCCGCGGGATTTAATGAAGTGCTTGATGCGGCCACGCAGCAGCGCGCGTAGCTGTGGTTCCAGTTGTCCCATGGGTTCGTCAAGTAGATGCAGGTCGGCGTTGCGAATCAATGCTCTGCCCAGGGATGCGCGTTGTTGCTGCCCACCCGAAACAGAGCCGGGATGCTTGTCCAGTATTGAGCTGATCTCGAGCATATCAGCGATTTCGGCAACCTTTGAGTTGATTTGGGTTGCACCCAGCTTCGTGGCTTTCAAGGCAAACGCAATGTTGTCACGAATGGTCAGTGGTGGATAGAGTGAGTAACCTTCGAAAGCCATGGCCACATTGCGCTTCATAGGTGCAAGGTTGTTAACCAGCTTGTTAGCCAGTGTTATCTTGCCGCGTGAAACCTCTTCAAAGCCTGCGATCATGCGTAAAGTGGATGTCTTGCCGCACCCGGACGAGCCCAGCAGCGCAATGATTTCACCAGACTCTACACTCATGGACAAGTTGTGCACTGCATGAATACCAGTGTCCACTGGGCCGTAAAATTTATCAACGTTTTCGATATTGAGAAGATGGGTGCTCACGCTGCTACCTCCTGCACGCCGGTGTTGTTATCAGTATCATGCAATCTACCGGTGTCTTTGTCGAACAGAAGCAATGCCTGTGGGTCGGGCATCACATAGGCTATACCCTGAGTGGGCGCTACTGTGTCGGCTGGGCGTGAAACCAGTACTTCCCGGCCGCGCTCAGTCAATGCCAGGGTCACAGTTTTCTCATTCAGCGGTGTTTCTGTTTCAATGTTCAGGCGAATGGCACCTGGCGTGTTCGGTGCTACAAACCTAAGGCTCTCAGGGCGAACACCCAGTACCGAATCTTTTCCGATACAGGCCAGCTGATGCCGGGCAAGGCTTAAACGTTGATCTGATAGCACTACGTATCCGCCTTGATCGTCCTGCTTGCCGACGACATCAAACAGGTTGATAACCGGATCTCCAAATAAACGCGCAATGTCGATTGATGCGGGCGTAAGATAGATATCAGCGGGGGTACCAATCTGTTCGATATGTCCGTTACCCACTACTGCAATACGATTACCCAAAGCCATCGCTTCCTTGTAGTCTTGCGTGACATAAATAACGGTGGCACCTTGTGCCTTTAGTAGTTGCGGTAACTCAAGACGCATTTCGAAACGTAGTTTGGCATCAACGTTTCGTAGCGGATCGTCCAGTAGTAGAATGGGTGGTGAGCCTGCAAGCGCTCTGGCCAGGGCGGTGCGCTGTTTTTGCCCATTGGATAGCTCACGCGGTGCGTGATCCAGTACGTGATCGATTTTTAGCAGCTGTGCCACTTTTTGAACACCAGCCTTAATAACGCTGTCTGAGTTGCGCCCCGTCGTTAGTGGGCTTGCTATATTGTCAAACGCTGACATGTGCGGGAACAAAGCAAAGTTCTGAAAGGCCATACCGATACCGCGGTACTCAGGTTCTACCTCAGTCATGTCTTCGTCGTTGATGAGCACGCTGCCCTGGTCAGCATCCACCAGTCCGGCAATCAAACGCAGCAACACCGTCTTGCCAGCCCCTGATGCACCAAACAGCACCAATGTCTCACCGCTGCTCACACGCAAGGATACGTTGTCCACCACCGTATCCTTTTTATATCGTTTAGTGATGCCTCGAACTTCTAGCGAGCTCATGTTCGTTTCCTGTTGAATAATGAACACTCGTTAAATTGCATGAGATTATCCTTTGACAGCGCCGAGGGACAGACCTTCAACCAGATACTTCTGGGCATACAGCGCCAGTGCCAGGGTCGGGGCAATGGACATGACAATAGCCGCTGCAATCTGGCCGTATTGTATGCCTGAGGCCGTAATAAATGCCAAAGCTCCAACCGTCACAGGTTGTTTGTCTGCAGATGCCAGCACCAGTGCAAAAATGAAATTATTCCATGCGAAAATGAAAGCCAACAGGCCAGCGGCAGCGATACCGGGTCCGGCTAACGGTAAGGCAATTTTTCGAAAGGTTGCAAACCATGTGTGTCCGGCAATGCGGTAGGCATACTCAACATCGGGAGAGATGTCTTCAAAATAACCTCTGACAATCCACAGGATGAGCGGTAGACAGATTAGTTGATATACCCAGATGAGACCGATGTAGGTATCAGCCAACCCCATCTGCTGAAAATACAGTGACAGCGGTAACAGTACAAGCAGGGGTGGTGCGAAGCGAAACGATAGCAGGGTGAAGGCGATGTCTTCCGAGCCACGGAACTTGTGTCTTGCAAATGCATAGGCTGCAGGCACACCCAGCAACAGTGCAAGCGTTACCGAGGTCACTGACAGGAATACAGAATTCCATAAATTTCTCAGAAAGTTGATTTCCAGAGAGGCCGCGCTGGTTTCCAATTTGCCGGTGATAAGCGCCTTGTAATTAGCAATTGTAGGTTCGAAGTTAATCGAAGGCGGCACTCGCAATATGGTTTCGTTGGTCTGGAACGACATTAGAATAATCCAGACAATCGGAAACATGAAAAACAGCACTACGAGCGTTAATGCGACAGCCCTGAAGATTTTCTCGGCCAGTGACATATGTCCCATGGTTCAACCCTCTCCACGTGCGCGTTCGCGCAATCGCAACCAGTTCTTGATAAAGATATTAGAGATAAAGAATGTTATGGCCCACAGGATCATGAGCAACGCTGCAGATCGCCCAACGTTTGTTGACTGGAAGAAATTCAGATACGCCTCCACTTGAAAGACCGTTAAGGTATCGCCGGGACCACCTTGAGTCATGGCATAGATTATGTCGAACTGCTGTATGGATTCCAGTAGTCGAAACAGCACTGCTGTAAGGATATAGGGCGTAAGCATGGGCAGGGTTATGCGAAAAAACTGCTGCACTCTTGGTACGCCATCCAGAGCAGCTGCTTCAAATGGCTGAGTAGGCAAGGAACGCAAGCCTGCAAGCAATAAAATCATGATAAATGGTGTGTATACCCAGATATCGACGAGTACAACGGTAAACATGGCACTTTCCGGTGAGGAGGCCCAGCGAAAATCGTGAATGCCTATGAGTGTGAGAAAGTAGTTCAGAATGCCAAAGCCCGGGTTGGTCATCAGCTTCCACATCAGTGCGGCTAGTGCGGGCGCCGTCATCAGAGGCATCAGCAGCATGATGGAGATGATGTTGTTGATCCGTGTACGTTTTTGCAAAAGCAATGCGATACCAAGACCAAGCAGTAGCTGAAAGGCAACGGTGAAAAAAGCATATTGCAACGAGACAGACAGCGTATTCCAGAAATCGCTATCGCTTAGGAAGCGAACATAGTTCTGTCCCCAGTTCATTTCCCGAGCCCAGGGCTGGCTCATCCGATAGCGCTGCAACGAATAGTAGATGGCCGTAACAAACGGTATGAGAATACCGATGCAAACCAGCAACGCGGGCAAGCTCAGTACGTAAGGCAGGGCACGCTTGCTGATGAAGCTGCGGCGGCGTTTTGCGGGTGCAATCGTATTGGGCACGGTTAGAGGTGTCGCATGCGTCTAGGTGGCTTTGATACAACCGGAACACCTTGAGTTGAGTGCACCGGTTGCCTGACTTGATATTGTGTCTTTGTCCGAGGGTTCCATACAGCAGAGGGAAATTGCAAACCGACCCTCTGCTGTGTCGTTGTCTAGGAGGCTGTCCGAGAATATCGATCGATACCGAAGGCGGCCCCGTAGAAAATTTCGAGCGAGAGTGATTCCATGGGGCTGCCATCAGCTTTGAGTCGATTTTTTCGCCCGTTTGCGGAGTTTAGCGGGCCTAAATGACGAAAACGAGCGGGAAAACCGGCTGAAGGCAGCCCCGCCAAAATGGGATTGCTCGTAGCCGGAATATTTCTGCCACTAGCCCAGACCAGCTTCCTTGAGCTGATCGTTGACACTTTCGGCCAACTGATCCAGGCCTTCATCCACGGGCACTTGATTCGCTACCATTTTTTGCAATGAGGCTGCCCACTCAGTGGTCAGATCAAAGAACAGAGGCTGCGGTGTGAAGTGGATTTTCGCACCCGGTGCCGAGGCGTCATGCATTTCCACATAGCCCGGGTAGCTGCTGCTCAGCCGTTCGCGAAATGTCTCATCATCCCACACAGACTGACGAACCGGATTGACGAAATCCATCTGGGTTGCGCCGAAAATCGCATGCTCAGGACCCGATGCCCACTGCATGAAATACCAGGCTGCATCCTTTTCTTGCGAGAACTTCGACATTGCCAATGACCAGATCCAGATGTTGGGGGTAGGTGCACTGGCATCAGGATTTGCGCTGAATGGTGCGTAGGCCAGTTTGCCGGCCATGGCGTTGTCGCCGCCGTTCATGAAATAGCCCAAAATGTCAGCGTCATAGATCATGGCTGACTTGCCAGCACCCAGGTCAGTACCCACCTGATACCAGGTGTGCGTTGCCCAGTCTTTTGCCCCGGATTGCTGGATCATCTTCACCCAGTTGGTGTGATACTCCTTGGAAACAGCGGTATTCATAGCGGCTGATAGTTTGCCATCGTTCAGTGTCAGGTCCTGCTCGCCAAAGTTGGCGTAACCTGATAGAAAACCTGGATGTATGGTTGCCCATGAGCGTGATCCACGAACACCGATACCGTAAACATCACCTTGCGTCAGTGCTGCGGCAACTTCCACCATTTCGTTGATGTTGGTTGGTACAGAAACGCCTGCTGCATCAAACATTTCGGCGTTGTAGGCGAGGTTGTTTTGCTCATAGCCCCACGGTATGCACCACTGCTTGGCATCTGCCGTGCCTAATGGATCGCCCGGCTTGCCGTTCCAGGCGCAAGAGGTGCGCACGCCCTCCAGCATGTCTTCCCAATTGTAATTGGGATTGGTTTTGGCCGGATTAGTGATCCACTCGTTCAGATCTTCTATCCAACCGGCAGGGCCGTAGGTCCACGTCATGTAAGCGCCGGTCATGAACGCGTCGTATTCAGTAGAACCGGAAGAAAGTGCTGCGGTGACCTTATCAAAATACACATCTTCGGGAAAGACATCGTAGGTGACATCCATACCTGTGAGTGATTTGAAGTTTTCAAGGTTGGCAATCATGGCATCGGTATAGGGATGCTTGTTCAGCAGAAGCTTTACCGTTTTGCCTGAGTGCGCTTTCCAGTCAAAATCTGCTGCAAGTGCACTACTGGCTTGCATGTTGAGCAACATGCCGGCTGAAGATGCTGACAGACCTAGCGCACTGAAGCGCTTGATGAGCTCCCGTCTGCTCAGTTTTCCTTGCAGAAAATCGTTGGCAAGATTTTTTTCCTTTTCATACATAGTGGTGAAACCTCTTTCTCAGTGGTGAATGGCAAACCGCTCCCGCGGGTCCAGCTACCTGTTGCACTCGATACAAGCTGACATCCTGGTGGTGATATCTTCGAGCGCTCAGGTCAAGTGTCAATGAGTGCACGTGCGGTACACTCATCAGTAATCAATCCTCGTAAAAGTGAGCTGTTCAGGATCGAGCGTATAGCCAGAACCTTTGTGCTACCACCAGCCACAGCCATGATGTTTGATTCGGATAGTTCTTTCACACTCAGCCCCATAGTGCGCTCCGAGAGCTCCGTTTCCACAAGCTGCCCTTTGGTATCAAAGAAGTGCCCCAGCATCTCGCCGCGTCCACCAGCCTTGTGAACAGCGCGTACTTCCTGTTTTTCCACCATTGAATTGGCCACCATGGGGGACTCTATGTTGACACTTCCGATACCGACAATCTTGACCGAAGTCTGTTTTGCCATTTGCATGACTTCCGTAATGCCAAACTGCTTCAAGATGACTCTTTTATCCTTCAGGGTGTTGGCAAAGAAGGGGACTGGCATGACGTAGGCACTGGTTGCAGTGCGCTGAGCCAGTAGGTGAATGACATCATGCGGATTGGCTGCAAATTTTTTCGAAAACCCACCCAGTAACGAGACAATCTGCTTGTCGGGGCGGGAAATGCGCGGCAAAAAATTTACGCATGAGGCCAGTGTTCTGCCGTGCCCTATACCAATCGAGTGATGCTCGGTGCTTTCGATGATGCGTTTCAGGTATTGCGCGCCAGCTATGCCAAGGGCTCGCAGTGGTAGTTCAGGTTCCTCAAGATCAGGCACTACCTCACAGTAGTTCAGACTGAATTTGTCTGCAAGCCTGCTTTCCAGAGCGACACACTCTGCCACATCTCCGTCAATATAGACCTTAACCAAGCCATCGTTATTGGCTTTAGTGATAAGTCGATGTGCTTTAAGGTTTGTGAGCCCAAGCTTCCTAGCTACCTCAGCCTGAGTATGTCCGCCCGCATAGTGCAACCACGCCGCTCTGACAGCCATGCTTGAGGAATCCTTGCCGATGGTTGATACCTTGGGCATTATAAAAAGAAGTATTTATCAAGTGAAGATAATTATTTCATGTGTTAATTTCTCAAGTCAAGTGAAACCTGAGACAAAATCTTGAAGCAACACGAAATGACGAGTGCTGAATTTGCACAATTCCAGGCATTGAGTATGCTGTCGGCGCGCTTGGGTGATGACCCATTGCAGATTCAAGGTGCCGGAGGAAATACCTCGATCAAGCAGGGCGATGTCATGTGGATCAAGGCCTCGGGGAAATGGCTGATGCACGCTCGGGAGCAAGAGCTTTTTGTGCCTGTGAGACGATCATCGTTGTTAAAGGCGTTGGATTCGAATGATCCACGTGCTGAGAAATCCCTCGACTTCATCGTTGATGAGCTCAATCCTCATGGTTTGCGTCCTTCGATTGAGACCAGTTTGCATGCGGTACTGTTACCCAATGTTGTAATTCATGTACATTGTGTTGACAGCATCGCTATTGCTATCAGGCAGGATGCCCGTGTTCAGCTGGGTCAATTGCTGAGGGACTTCAAGTGGAAATTTATTCCTTATGTGCGTCCCGGGGTGCCCTTGTCAAATGCCATAGCGGCAACCATTGATTCGGATACGAATGTTCTTGTTCTGGGTAACCATGGTCTTGTTGTAGCGGCGGATAACGTTGATGAGTGTGTTGCCTTGCTGGAAAGCGTGCGCCTTGCCATACGACAAAAACCACGCAAGCTTTTCACCCTGAAGGGGTTATCTTCCAGCCGCTCTGGTCATACATCAAGTGGAATTCTCGACACTGGAGATAATACTACTGCTGCTAACGACGCTATGGCGACGGCGCTCGAGCAGGTTCTGGACGACAGTGAATATGTGAGCGCTGATGTTGTTGCCACTCACGTGATAGCATTTGACGAGGTTGGTCTTCAGGTCGCTGCGGGAGGCAGTCTCTATCCCGATCATGTGATTTTTCTTGGGCAAGGTACGGCTATTGCCAAGCCCGGCGAAAATGTGGCTGCTGTTGTACAGCGGTATGTATCAGGTGGCTTTGCTGCTCCGGTATCAATTGTTTTTCCACGTATTGGTGTGGTAATGCTTCGTACAGCCACGGCAGGCCAAATAGCCATGGCGCGTTGCCTTTCCGATGTATGTCGGCGAGTGCCAGCCAATGTTGCTATAAACTATTTAAGTGAACGTCAGAACCATGAGTTGCTTCATTGGGAGGCAGAACAGTATCGCCAGAACCTAAGTGACGTCTAATGACCCTCTAAAGCCTGCTGGAATAGTGGCTTAACCACGCATCTGTCTTTTTCTGGAGCAAGAGGTGGGCACGGTACTGAATGATGTCTCGTGAAGCGTTATAGACGTATGTCAGATCCTTGTCGTACGTCATGTGTCATGCGTCATGCGTCATGTGTCACGAGTAATCTATAATTGTTGTGTGCTGAGAATGGTGTGTGGTAAGCGTCTGGTGCATGGAATTCAGGGAATGTAGTCTGGCGTTCCAAAAGCCATGCGCAACTGACTGGCTGCTATGCTCCTGATCTGTGATCCGGGTGCAATGGCCATCCCGAAAACAGCATGAATCGCATCCTCTCTGTGATAAGTATCCACGCTGACACCGGCAGCTTTCAACGCTTTTGCGTACAGCATGCCGTCGTCGCACAGAGGATCGTAGTCACACGTAAAAATCCACGCAGGGGCAAGGCCCTTGAGGTTTCCATACAGAGGGGAGATCTTTGGGTCTTGTCGTTGTTCGACGTCCGGTACATAGTGATCCCAGAACCATCGCATGGACTCACGACTAAGAAAATAGCCGCTTTCGTTCGCCTGATAACTGGGTGTGTCCATTGAAGGTTGAGTTACAGGATAGATCAGCAGTTGATACACAAGCGGGATGCCGGTGTCTCGTGCATACTGTGCTACACAGGTAGCCAGATTGCCACCGGCACTGTCGCCTCCAACCGCTATGCGATTTGTATCAATAGACAGCATCTGTGCGTTCTCGACAACCCAATTCAATGCGCGAAGGCAATCCTGCAGTGGCGTCGGAAAAGGTGATTCCGGTGCTAGTCGGTAGTCGACACTGATAACGACGCACTGGGCGTCATTAGTGAGTTGTCGACAAGGCAGCTCAGCGCTATCCAGATCTCCAAACACCCAACCCCCTCCATGAAACCAGATAAGCACTGGCAGGTTCTGTACATCACTGGGACGATAGATACGAAGAACAATAGAAGAGCCATCGCCCACTTCAACAGCCACATCATCGCTTTGATGTATGAGCGGGAGAGTGGACTTGTCAGGTCGGATTGAACTCATGAGAGCACGTGCTTCAGGCGCAGACATGTGGTGGAAATTATGACCACCCAACGCTTCAATTTTGTCCAGCGCTTCACGTATTTCCGGATGCAGAGCCTGCTTTACAGGGGAAGGTGCCATTATGTTCTGTTCACTTGCTGGAAAGTACGACAATATCGCGAGTTGTTGACATCACTTTCTGGAAGAATAGCGTCTTGATTGTACTACTTGTACCGTATTTTCGATTGAGTGGAATGCGCTCCGGACGACGGTGATGCACGGGGACGGACCACTAGGAGGCTGTCCGAGAATAACGATCGAGGCGAGAGCGCGATATTTTGGCGGGGCTGCCTCCAGCCAGCTTTGCGCGTAAATCTCGGCGAATAGAACAACTATTCACCTCAATTGACACGAAAATCTGACTCAAAATCTCACACCCTCGCGGGGCCGCCTTCGGTATCGATCGTTATTCTCGGACTACTAGTGAGGTCTGATACTGTCAATGATATGAATGGTTAGCATTGCAGCGCTGGATAGCACGGCAAAGCCTGCCACTAACGACGTGACACCACCATCGTAGCCTTGGCCAATTAGCCAGGCTAGTGGCAAAGCGATACAGGTAGACAATGAGCCAATCAAGGCAGCTCCAAGTCCTGCAATCTGCCCAAGAGGTTCCATCGCCAGAGCGTTGAGGTTGCCAAACAGCACGCCTACACAGGTAAATGTCACTAGCAGCCAGATCATGAAAGCTGAAAATGCAGGAATTCCTTCGCTTGCTAATACGATAGCCAGAAATACGCTGGAGATAATGGTCAGAATCATCAAGGCCCTCCCGGCCATTTTGCGCATGCCCAGCTTTATGACAAGTTTTGCATTGAGCGCAGACGCAGAACCAATAGCCAGAGCCGCCAGCCCAAACCACAAGGCAAACCAGCAACCGCTAAACTACCTCT
>CAYGSW010000010.1:0-43134 GCA_964352535.1 uncultured Granulosicoccaceae bacterium
GGTTCGGGGTTATCCATGTGCTCGTAGGCAAGCTCCATCACCCGATGTGACAAGGTGGCTGAGAACAGCATGCTCAAGCGTGCGCCGGGCTCAGGCATGCGCCGCAGCAGAAATCGGATATCAGCAATGAAGCCAAGATCGAACATTCTGTCTGCCTCATCCAGAACGATAATTTCCAGCTTGCTAAGGTCGAATATCTTCTGCTTGAAATAGTCAATCAACCTTCCGGGGGTACCTATCAGGACATCCACCCCGGCCGACAACTCTTTTCGCTGCTTTTCGTAGTCAATACCGCCATAAACCACAGCGCTAGACAGATCTGCATAGCGACCCAGGGAGTCGGCGTCCTTTTTGATTTGCATGGCAAGCTCGCGTGTCGGCGCTATCACCAGCATGCGAGGCTGATCCTTGCGCTTGGCAAGAGGCTCCTGACTCAATAACCTTGCAAAACTGCCAAGCAGAAAGGCAGCTGTCTTGCCCGTTCCCGTTTGTGCTTGTGCTGCAATATCTCGCCCTTGGGCGATAACGGGTAAGGAGAGTCCCTGAATTTCAGTGCAATGTTCAAAGCCGAGTTCATCGGTGGCTTTCAACAGGGTCTCTGGAAGCCCAAGTGCCTTGAATGTCGGCGTGGAACTTGTGTCGCTTTGGTTTGTCAAGGTATCTATCATGCGGTCTGTGTCATGCAATCTGGTAAAATAGGGCTTCAGGTTTTATGTCATGGGTGTAGTGCATTTCACGCACTTCCAGGCGTATGGCGGCCCGGTGAAAACGTTGCCGACAAGCTATCAAGCATAGTGCACAGG
The DNA here is from genome assembly GCA_964352535.1 of uncultured Granulosicoccaceae bacterium. GTDB lineage: Bacteria > Pseudomonadota > Gammaproteobacteria > Granulosicoccales > Granulosicoccaceae > Granulosicoccus. The sequence goes on from CAYGSW010000010.1 coordinate 804, forward strand.
ATGGAATTCAACAGCCGCGATGCGGTTAAGTCGTGCCTTTCGATGCACTTGTTTGCGCGTTGCGTGGCCCCAATATAGCCCTGAAAGGGTACAACACCTTACTGTATATGGTGCTGTGCCAGTAGTTTAAATTGTTGTACCCCTGCATGATTGGCGGGCGCGGCACTCATCTAGACAATTCTGCAACCACGAGATGCACTTATCCATGAGCGAACACATTACTCCTATCACTGATGCCACTTTCGATGAAGAGGTGCTCAAGTCTGACACGCCAGTTCTGGTCGATTACTGGGCTGAATGGTGTGGGCCCTGCAAGGCCATTGCTCCGGTTCTGGAGGATGTGGCACCGGGTTATTCGGGAAAGGTGAAAATCGTAAAAATGAACATCGACGAAAACCCGAACACGCCACCCAAGTACGGTATTCGAAGTATACCTACGCTTATGCTGTTCAAGAACGGCGCCGTGGAAGGGACTAAAGTGGGTGGCTTGAATAAGGCGCAGTTAACCGAGTTTCTTGACCAGAACGCATAACGGCCCGCCAGTATGTTGCCGCCGCTTCGACCTGGCACTGACGAAGCGGGGCAGCAGGCAGGATTCAAACAAGGTAGAAGGTAGACACACGGCATATAGCGTGTTATGTTTTAGTTATCGCACCTTTGCAGCCCGCTCCTCCGCAGCGCGCTCCGTGCCCCAACTGTAACAAACTTCACTCTTTCCAAATCCCGATACACTCGGAAAACAAAAGCCTCCCGCAGCATCACTGCAATGGGCGCTTCCCTTCCTTCTGGCGAATTCTGCCTTCCCTGCGCACTAACGTGTATGAACCTGACCGATCTCAAGAAAAAGAATCCCACAGAACTTATCGAGCTGGCTGAGTCCATCGGCGTCGAAAGTGTTGCCCGACAACGCAAACAGGAGATTATATTTTCAATCCTGAAAGCGCAGTCACGAAAGGGCGAAGACATTTTTGGCGGGGGTGTTCTGGAAATACTCCAGGATGGCTTCGGTTTTTTGCGCTCGGCCGACAGTTCCTATCTGGCAGGGCCCGATGATATCTATGTATCACCCAGTCAAGTCAGGCGTTTTGCTTTGCGCACGGGTGACAGTATCTCTGGCAAGATCCGGCCACCCAAGGAGGGTGAGCGATACTTCGCCTTACTGAAAGTTGATGAGATCAATTTCAGCCCTCCAGAGCAGGCAAAGAACAAGGTCCTGTTTGAAAACCTGACGCCATTGCATGCCAACGAGCGCATTACAATGGAACGAGGAAACGGTAGCACCGAAGACATCACTGCCCGCATCATTGATTTTGCAGCCCCGATCGGCAAAGGCCAACGTGGTTTGATTGTCTCTCCCCCCAAAGCGGGTAAGACACTCATGCTGCAGAACATTGCACAGAGCGTTGCTGCAAATTCCCCGGATTCTCATCTCATCGTTCTGCTGATCGACGAACGCCCGGAAGAGGTCACCGAGATGCAGCGCATGGTTCAGGGTGAGGTTATATCCAGCACGTTTGATGAGCCCGCTGCACGACACGTACAGGTTGCCGAAATGGTGATCGAAAAAGCCAAGCGTCTGGTTGAACACAAAAAGGACGTGGTCATACTGCTCGATTCGATAACCCGTTTGGCACGTGCCTACAATACGGTAGTGCCTTCGTCGGGCAAAGTACTCACCGGTGGTGTTGATGCCAATGCCTTGCACCGGCCCAAACGATTTTTCGGTGCTGCACGAAACATCGAAGAAGGCGGGAGTCTGACGATTATCGCCACGGCACTTGTCGATACCGGTTCCAAAATGGATGAAGTTATCTACGAGGAATTCAAGGGCACCGGCAACATGGAACTCCACCTTGACAGGCGTATAGCAGAAAAGAGAGTTTTTCCGGCTATCAATATCAATCGTTCCGGTACACGCCGTGAAGAGTTGATGATGGATCCCGAAGAGCTGCAGAAAACCTGGATACTGCGCAAGTTTATCCATTCCATGGATGAGATAGAGGCAGTCGAGTTTCTGTTGGGTCGCTTGCAACAATCCAAGACGAACAATGAGTTCTTTGACTCCATGAAGCGCTAATGGGTCTTCTGTTCAGACTGTTGTAAATCTTGTTTGCATAAAAAAAGCGCTCCCTGTGAGCGCTTTTTTATACAATGAATTTATGGAAAATTGTGTCGTTCAGGTCAGGCGTTTTATGGCCCGATGTCCGATATCCTTGCGATACCGAACGCCTTCCCACTCTATGCAGGCTGCCCCGGTGTCAGCCTTGTCTTTTGCCTCTTGCAGTGTCTTGCCAGTGGCTGTCGCGCAAAGCACCCGTCCGCCCTGAGTAACCAACTGCCCATCGACAAGGGCGGTTCCTGCATGAAACACCTTGCATCCTTTGGCCTCGGCCTCATTGATACCTGTAATAGGAGCTCCCTTGCTACCACCAGCAGGATAGTCTGCTGCAGCAAGCACAATACCCACGCTGTAACCATCCAGCCATTGAACGCTTGCCTGATCGAGAGTGCCATCAACGGCATGGTCCAATAGTGGGAGCAGCTCGCTTTGCATCCGCATCATGAGTGGTTGGGTTTCAGGATCACCTAGACGAACGTTGAACTCGACGACATTTGCCTTGCCATCCGTGTCGATCATCAGGCCCACATACAGATAACCCGTGAAGGGCATGCCATCGTCAGCTAGCGCATTAATAGTAGGCTGGACGATATCCTTCATCACATGATCGTGCACTGATGCTGTCACGACAGGGGCAGGTGAGTAAGCACCCATGCCGCCGGTGTTAGGTCCTGTATCGCCATCGTTCCTGGCCTTGTGATCCTGACTGGTTGCAAGTGCTATGCAGTCTCTTCCAGAAACAACGACGATAAAACTTGCCTCCTCACCATGTAGAAATTCCTCGACTACAACCTGAGAGCCTGCGGCACCAAATTGCCCGTCAAACATGGACGTTATTGCCTTGATTGCCTCATCCGTTGTTTGCGCAACCACCACGCCTTTGCCAGCTGCCAGGCCATCTGCTTTGATGACAATGGGAGCACCTTTTCTCGTTACCCAGTCGATCGCCTCCCTGGAGTTGTCGAATGTGGCGTGAAGAGCTGTCGGGATGTTGTGTCGTGCCATGAAGTCCTTGGCAAACGCCTTGCTGCCCTCCAGCTGCGCAGGCAATCTCTGCGGGCCAAACACTCTCAGCCCTCTGGACATGAATTCATCAACGATACCCGCCACCAACGGTGCTTCAGGCCCAACAACGGTCAGATGAACGTTCTCGTCAACTGCAAACTGTGCCAGCGCGTGGATGTCGTCTGGGCTGATCGACACGCAGTGCACCTTATCTTCTTCCGCCATGCCGGGGTTTCCCGGCGCGACGCTGATGCGTGCGACGTTTGCTGATTGCGCCAGTTTCCACGCCATGGCATGTTCGCGTCCGCCACTGCCGATAAGTAAAAGATGCATGAAATGCGGGTAGCCAGTCTCTAAAGTGGGCGTTATTCTAACGCACCTTTGCAATCCGCTTACTCTGTCCGCATGGCAAGTCCCTCAGATCCAGCAGCTGCGGCCATAACCGTACAGCGCTCATATCGTGCAGATCTTTCGGGGTCGGCCATTGGTATGGGTGTGCTTGCCGCCGTGGTGGGCTTTACCAGTTCGTTCGCCATAGTGCTGCAAGGACTCACATCGGCGGGTGCAACGCCTGCGCAGGCCACTTCAGGGCTCATTGCACTAACGGTGGGTATGGGGTTGTCCGGTATTGTCCTGGCCTTGCGCTATCGCATGCCCATCGGTGTGGCGTGGTCTACACCCGGCGCAGCTCTGCTCATCGCATCAGGTGACACGCTGGCCAGTGTTAACGAGGCGATCGGCGCTTATATTTTCAGTGCCGTGTTACTGGTCATTGCCGGATGGTTTCGACCACTGGGGCGGCTTATCGAGTCCATACCCACAACATTGGCCAATGCGATGCTTGCTGGTGTACTGCTAAGCTTGTGTCTTGCACCTGTGCATGCTCTGGCGTTCGATGCCTATATTACAGCGCCTCTGTTGCTAACCTGGTGGCTGGTAGGGAGGATCAACCGATTCTTTGCAGTACCCGCAGCACTTATCATGCTGATCATCATGGTCTGGCTACGCATAGGTCTGCCTGATGATTTCGCCGATCAATTGCAAGCCAGCCTTGTGCCTTCGCTTTTGTGGATACCACCGGTGTTTGACGTGGAGGCGATGATCAGTCTGGGTATACCGTTATTTATTGTCACCATGGCATCGCAGAATGTGCCAGGGGTTGCCGTGTTGAGGGCTGCCGACTACCAGCCAAAAGCCGGCCCATTGATCGCCAATACGGGGATGTTCTCGCTCATTGCAGCACCGTTTGGTTCCCACGCAATCAATCTGGCTGCGATAACGGCCGCCATGTTTGCCAGTGAGGACGCGCATCCGGATCCGGACAGGCGTTACTGGTCTTCAGCGGCTGCAGGTTTTAGCTATGTGCTCATCGGTATAACGGCGGGTGCCGCAGGGCTGCTGGTAACGCTTATCCCTAGTGTGTTGGTGGAAGCTATTGCCGGCCTTGCATTGTTGGGGGCGTTTTCCGCTGCCATTGTTGCAGCCCTGTCGGATACCAGGCACAGAGACGCTGCTGCCATAACCTTTTTGTTTTCAGGTTCAGGATTAGCGTTCTTTGGAATTGGTGGCGCTTTCTGGGGACTGCTGGTAGGTGGCGCTATGTACGCCGTATCAAACCTTAGCAGGCAAACTGGCGCTTGATGCAGCACTCAATACACGCCTGCCGCTCTCATATAAAATCAACCCCAGTATATTCGCCATGCTCATAGATTGCCGATCCGCCTTATTCATGCCTGCCAGTAACGCCCGTGCGCTGGCGAAGGGTCCGACACTGGCTGCTGACGTCGTCATTGTCGATCTCGAAGACGCCGTTGTGCACGAGCAAAAGCCCGTGGCACGCGCGCAGGCTGTGCAAGCCTTGCAGCAGGGTGATTATGGGTATCGCTTGAGAGCGTTGCGTATAAACAATGCTGACACACCCTGGTATATGGATGACATCGCAGCAGCGGCATTGTGTGTGCCCGATATCATTGTGCTTCCCAAGGTAGAGTTGGTTGATGACATCGCCCGCCTGTCTACAGCCATGGATGAATACCCGGCGCTCAACGCTACGGCAATATGGGCCATGATGGAATCAACTCTGGCTGTGATCAATGCCAATGCCATAGCCGCCAGCGTAGCCACTTATCCGCGGTTGTCGATGTTTGTCATAGGAAATAATGACATCTCCCGCGCGGCAGGTATGCCAGTGCAATCTGACCGAACCTACCTGATTCCCTGGTTGATGACGCTGGTGGCTGCCGCCAAGGCTTACGACGTGCAGGTACTCGATGGTGTCTACAACGATTTTGCAGACATTGCAGGTTTTAAAGCCGAATGTGAGCAAGCTGTACTGATGGGTATGAATGGCAAGACGCTCATTCATCCCTCTCAACTTGCTATATCGAACGCTGTGTTTTCTCCTTCTGCCAGTGATATCGAAAATGCACAATCCATTGTCGATGCTTTCTCTTTACAAGATAACGCTGACAAGGGTGCTATTGCCATCAACGGACGCATGGTAGAAAGATTACACCTGGATATGGCGCAAGCCCTGTTACAGCGTGCACAGCGTCTGAGTACCCGAATGTGACAACACTGGGTGTTCCATTACTGCTGTTTCTGATTGCTGTGTCTGCTATAGGTCCCATGACGCTCAACGGCGTGTTGCCTGCGACTACAGAAATCATGGTGGACCTATCCACACGCTACGAGCTTGTGCAATTGGTGCTAACGGCATTTCTGTTTGCCAACCTGCTGTCTCAACTGGTGATGGGCCCCGCTGCTGATCGTTATGGTCGGCGACCCATCATGTTGATCAGTCTTGTCATATTCTTTATCGGTAGCGTAGGTTGTGCAATGGCACAATCCATTGAATGGCTGCTGCTTGCTCGTTTTGTTCAAGGCGTAGGCGGCGCGGTCTGCGTCTTCTTGCCGCGAACGGTGGTGCGTGATATTTACGGACAGGATAAAGCGGCAAGTGTCATCGGGTATATCACCACAGCCATGATGGTTGCTCCCTTGTTCGGCCCTGCCATGGGCGGGTGGATAACCGATCAGTTCAGCTGGCGACTGATGTATCTGGCACTGGCCACATTGAGCGCACTGTTGCTTGTCATAGCGTATCGCTTCCAGTATGAAACTCTGAATCATCGTGCGTTGGCCAGCGATGCTGTCGCACCGCCTGTGTCTCTCTGGAGTGCATCGCTGGTGTTATTGTGTGATAAAGGTTTTGTAGCTTGTGCCATCATGCAGGCGGGTGCTGTTGGCGTCTACTACAGTTTCCTGGCGGGTGCGCCGTATGTCGCCATGCAAAGTCTTGGTATGAGTGCCTCGACCTACGGCGTCTGGTTTTCTGTGGTGGCTGTCGGCTACCTGTCAGGCAATCTGGTGGCTGGACGTTTTTCCGAAATCCTGGGCGTGTTTCGCATGGTGTGGTTGGGTGCAGTGCCGTTTATGTCAGGCGTTGTCTTGTTCTGGTCAGGTTTGATAACCCATCACCCGGCAGCCTTGTTTGTGCCAATGTTCATCGTGGCATTTAGTAACGGTATGGCGCTTCCCAGCATGTTCAGTATTGGCATGAGCGTCAGGCCTTCGCTGGCAGCGTCCGCGTCAGGTCTTGCAGGTAGCCTTCAGACCGCAGTGGGTGTTGTGCTGACCGTTGTTGTCGGGTATCTGTTGCCGTTCAACGACAGGTGGCTTTTTTTAATCATTACACTCTCCATGCTCATGTCCATGGCAGGCTTGGTAATGACACTGCGTATTCAGCGAGCAGGTAAGAAGATTGACGTTGTTCAGGGTGCTTGATACCGTATCTTCTTCAGCTTCATCGCTGGCCCCCATTGACTTCGATGACTTGCCCGGTCACATACCCTGACAGTTCATTGGCTGCAAGAAACAGAAATGTGGGCGCACAATCTTCGGGTGTGCCCAGTCGTTGCAAGGGTATCTGCTGCCGGGTGGCTTCCAGTTTTTCAGCACTGGAATAGCGATCATGAAAATCAGTGTGGATGACTCCGGGCGACACTGCGTTAACTCGGATTCCAAACGGTGCCAGCTCGCGAGCCAGACCGCGTGAGTAGGTGGATACAAAGGCCTTGCTGGCAGAATAGATTGAGGATCCGGGACTACCGCCTGTCAATGCCGAGATGGATACTGTATTAACTATGGATGCACTCTGCGCATGCTTAAGCAGTGGCAGCAAGCCACGGGTAATGCGCACCACTGCATGCTGGTTGAGCTCGATGATGTCGCTGTACTGCTCTTCGGTGAGGCTTTCAGCGGGGAAGCGGCCGAACATGGTGCCTGCGTTGTTGATCAGAACATCCACGGTTTCTGTTCGTTGCGACACAAACCGGATAAATTCAGCCTGATCCTCAGGTTGGGTGAAATCGCCGGTAGTGTGGGCAATGTCACCGGGAAGTCCGTCCCCGTAGCTGATATTACGTCCAAGGTGGGCGATGACGTTAGCACCTGCCTCATGGAAGGATTGTAAGGCCGCCCTGCCAATGCCATTACCAGCGCCGGTAATGACTATGGTTCGACCTTCGAACAAATTCGCAAAGTAGGAATGAGCCATAGGGAGTATGTTCAGTTGACAGGTAGCGGGTAGCGCAGCTGCTGGCCGACGGTTATCAGCGTGCCCTCGATATCGTTAATATCCTGCAATACGGCTACTGTGGTGCCGTAGCGAATGGCAATGGCGCTAAGCGAGTCTCCTGAACGAACCAGATAGCTGCCGTAGGGAGGTACGTCCATAATCGCTTCGTTGTCCGCGGTCGTGGCGCTATCTTCAGCCACATCGATGGCAGTGGTAGGAGCTTGTTCAGAGACAACTACCTGTGCAGGACGCTCGGTGTCGCGCGATATGCTGCCCTGCACCGAATTTGAGGCTACCGTGTCATCAGCGTTGGAAATTTGACGATCCGTGCCCGCTTGTCTTGCAATTTGTGCATTGGCATCCGCGTTTACATCAGCGCTGGACTGGGCTAGCGCCTGGCTTGCCGTAGCTCCCGTCAGATTTGCAAGCGTAGCTTCCTCAACATTGTTCTGCCAGCGCACAAGCCCTGTGGCAAGCACGGCTGCTGATACAACGATAAGTATTGCGTCTGATACGGCAATCATGAAATTCTCCGATTACTACCACTTACCTGCGGCCGTTAATGTTACTCCACGCACCTGTCATTAATGGAACGGGGTGTCTGTGTTTTGCGCAATTCTGTTGGTTTCGGTATCGGAATGTGCGCTCTTAGACATTGCAGTTCCCATAATACCGAGTAATTGGCAAAGTCGTTTAATTCTGTCGTCTAGGAGGCTGTCCGAGAATACCGATCGCGCCCTCGGGCGGCGCGCGCCGCCTGTCGCACGATCAGCTTATGCTCGGACAGCCTCGTGGGTTCTTACCACTTGTCCAGCCACGAATAGCCGGTCATGGCCAGCGCCAGTAATGCAGGACGGCTGCGCATGCCTCCTGGAAACGCGATGTTGGGAAGCCGGCGCAGCACATCGAACAGTTCGTTGTTACCCGTCATGTGATCAGCCAATGCCTTGCCGTACAAGCAGGCAAGCGCCACTCCATGCCCTGAGTATCCGCCGGCAGCGAAGCGTTGGGGTTGTATTTCGCCTATATACGGCAGGCGATTGCGCGTGATGGCCAATGTACCGCCCCAGGCGTAGTCGATGTTGACATCATTCAATGAAGGAAAGACGCCCAGCATGGCCCTGCGAACCAATGGTGCGATGTGTTCAGGGAAGCGATAAGAATAGTTTTCACCTCCTCCAAACAGCAAGCGATCACCGTCCACACGACGATAGTAATTGACGACAAACCGAGAATCTGACACAGCTTCGTTTGCAGGCAGAATCTCCTCGGCTCTGTTACCCAGCGGTTCGGTGACAACAATGAAATTGTTGATCGGCATGAGCCGTTTATGAATACTCTGATCCAGTGCATCCACATAGCCATTGGTTGCCATGATCACCCGTTCGCACGAGACGCTGCCAGTTGCTGTCACAACACGCTGAACATGAGTACCCGGCCTGCGATCTATTCGTATGACCTCACTCTGTTCAAGTATTGTTGCCCCGTTTTTCATTGCAGCCTGAGCCAGTCCGTGGGCAAGCTTCAATGGATGAATGTGTCCGGCACCATGATCAATTGCGCCACCGAAGTAGTTGTCGCTATTGACATGCTTACGGATGTCAATAGCGTCAAGTGGCGACATGGCCTCGTACTGGTACTGGCGTTGCAGGAACGCGCAGTAATCGTGCAGTGGTTTGACAAAACGTTGGCGATGCAAGGCGTAAACGATACCGCTTTGATAATCAATATCGATAGTGTGCTGTTGGGCATTGTCTAGTATCCAGCGCTTGGCCAGCTCCGAGATATCCCAGAGTTTGTGGGCCACAGCGGCTCCCATAAGCGACTCAAGTCCCTGCTGATCCATATTGAAGCCTGTGCCCAGCTGCCCGCCATTACGCCCTGAGGCTCCCCAGCCCACACGATGGGCTTCGAGGACGATGCAATCGATGCCTTGTAAGCTGAGTTCAAGTGCTGCTGCCAGGCCTGTGAAGCCTGCGCCAATGATGCACACATCAGATTGCTGATGACCCTCCAGCGAAGCAGATGGTGCAAGCTTTGACGTGGCCGCATACCATGAAGGTGCATGTGAACCTGGCTGATCATTGGCGTAGAGAAGCTTCAAAACAGATTCGCAGACAAACTGGCTTTATACATTGAGCAGTAAGTGTTCTCTTTCCCAGGGGCTGATCACTTGCAGGAAGGCATCGGATTCCTGACTTTTCACAGCTCTGAACAGCGTGCAGAATTCTCGTCCGAGCAGCTCTTCCAGTTCAGGGATATCGTTGAAAAGCTCAAGCGCCCTTGATAAATCACGCGGTAAATTATGGGGTAGTGAATAGGCATCAGTGGTGAGATTGTTGCGCGGGGTGCTCAGCTGGCGCATGCCCAGCAGACCACAGGCAAGGCTTGCCGCTATTGCCAGGTAGGGATTGGAATCCATGCCAACAACTCTGTTCTCAACACGTCGGCTTTGCACGTTTGACAAGGGAATGCGGATGCCAGTTGTACGATTATCAAAGCCCCACTCGAGGTTAATCGGCGCAGAATCATCGCGACGAAATCGCCGGTAGGAGTTTACATAAGGTGCCAGCATGCACAGCACATTCGGCAGTGACTGTTGTTGACCGGCAATAAATCCGTAGAACAACTCTGATGGTTCACCGTCTGCGTTGTTGAACACATTGTGACCATTTTTCATATCAACCACACTTTGATGTATATGCATGGCACTACCGGGCTGCTCTTCCATGGGCTTGGCCATAAAGGTTGCGAAGCAGTGGTTACGAATGGCGGCTTCGCGAATCAAGCGCTTGAAGAAGAATACCTGATCGGCTAGTTTCAGGGGTTCGCCGTGTTGCAGATTGATTTCTATCTGACCTGCACCACCTTCCTGGATGATGGTGTCTATCTCGAAACCCTGGGCTTCGGCAAAATCATAGATATCATCTATGACAGGGCCATATTCTTCGACGGCACTCATGCTGTAAGCCTGACGGGCAATTCCCTGTCTGCCAGTTCTACCGATAGGCGGTTCTACGGGAAGATTGGGATCGATGTTGGGTTTCGTCAGATAGAACTCTATTTCAGGCGCGACAACCGGCTTCCAGCCGTTCTTTGAATACTGCTCCACCACGCGTTTGAGCACGTTGCGCGGTGTCATCATGTTCGGGCTGCCATCATGGTTCAAAACGTCATGAACCACCTGCAATGTGACGTCGGCAGACCAGGGTACGGCAGTGGCTGCGGTGTAGTCAGGCACCAGCACCAGATCGGATTCAGTCCATTGATCAGGCATGTCTTCCAGGTCAACGTACTCGCCGGTTATTGTCTGGTAGAAAATTGAGGTTGGCAGATACATGGCATCAGCCCGTGCAAACTTGCGTGCAGGCATGGCCTTGCCACGTGAGGTGCCGGCAAGGTCTGCGACCACGCACTCCACATCATCAACGCGCCTGCCATCAAGCCAGGTGAGAAATGCCTCTGGCAGCTCGTGCATCCATTGTTCTGAACTACTCATGCATGGCCTGCAGGCGTTTCGCGGTTCAAGAAGTTTCTGAGAGTAAGTGCAATCGGATCCTGCATGAGGGGCATCTCTAGCGTCTGTCGGGCCTCTTGCAATACATCCTTGGGAAGGATGGCACTGCGTGCATCGAGTAAAGCCCCCACAAATGAGGCATCGAATTCAGGGTGTGGCTGGATCGTGAGAATGCGTGAATCATAAATAAGCGCAGCATTCTGGCAAAAAGACGTGCTGCCTACGTTAATCGCACCGTCAGGTACTCTGGTGACCTGATCCTGATGAAACGCCATCAGTGGGACGGTCTGCTCGGACACTACACCGAACACCTGATTATCAAGCTCATATTCGACACGCCCGACCGACCAGCCTCCAGTAAATTTTTCAACTTTGCCACCTAACGCCTGGGCGATGATTTGATGGCCAAAGCAGATGCCCACCATCGGCGATCCTTTGGCATGGATATCCCGAATCAGCTGTTCCAGCGGCGGTATCCAGCTGTGTGGCTCGTAGGCACCGTACCGGGATCCGGTAATCAGCCAGGCGTCCGCCTCGTCGATGGAATCGGGGAAATCATTGTCCAGAACAGCCCAATGCCGATAGTTGAAACTGTTTGCACCCAGCAAATCAACAAATAGCTGGTTGTAGTCCGGATAGCGTCGAAGAAGCTCATCGGGTGAACGGCCAGCCTGAAGGATGCCTAGTGTCTTGATCATTTTTGTGCTGCGGTGTTGGTGGACATATTGGTCATACTGATTGGGTGATCATGCCTGATCCTGGCCTCACATGCCTACTGCATCGCGTAACCCGTACCACCAGGACCCTACGGTGCTATAGGGTGCACGCAAGCGTTGCCCACCTGGAAACGGATACCAGGGCAGTCTGGCGAAGCGATCAAACCGTGTTGTATCTCCACTGATGGCTTCGGCCAGCAGGCGACCGTAGAGATGCGAGCCGGTAACACCGTGCCCGCTATATCCCATGGCAAAGTATGTGTTGTCACCCAGTTTACCCAGCTGTGGCACTCGCGAAAAAGACAGCGCGAAATTACCACTCCAGGCATGGCTGACTTTTATCCCTGTCAATTGTGGAAACACTCTTTCCATGTGCGGTCGCAGTTTGGCTTCGATATCAGCCGGATCTTTTCCGCCATACACGGTGCCGCCACCAAACAGTAATCGCTTGTCCGCTGAAAGGCGATAGTAGTCGAGGATGTACCTGACATCCTCTACACAACTGTCGGAGGGCAGGATTTCCTCGGCCAGTGCCGCATCGAGCGGTTCTGTTGCGATGATTTGCGTGGACACTGGCATTACACGCGGCTCCAGTTCGGGCACACTTTGTCCCAGATAGGCATTGCCGCACAGAATCAGCGTTTTACAGCGAACGTTCCCTAGATTGGTGGAAATGTGGGGTTCCTTCTGGTTCGATTCAACGCGGGTGACACGGCTTTGCTCAAAAATGACGCCACCCAGCGATTCCAGCGCTGCGGCTTCGCCCAAGGCAAGATTCAGCGGGTGAAGATGACCACCCGAGTGATCGATCATGCCACCACAGTATAGTTTGGAGCCCACGTGCTGTTGTACAGTATTGGTATCGAGTAACTCGTGATCGTGCATACCGTGTGACGCCCACAGGTTTTGCTTGGCTTCAAGCTCGCGCATTTGCCGTGCATTGAATGCCACAAAGATGTTACGTGGCTTGATGTCGCAGGCTATTGAATAGTCATCCACAAAATTGCGAATAATCGAGCCGCCTTCCTGCACAAGTGAGCCCACAAAATCGGCAGTTTGCTGGCCATAGCGCTTGCCTATGGTATCCAGACTTGCATTTAAGCCGTTGACAATCTGACCACCGTTACGCCCGGATGCACCCCAACCGATCCTGGCACCTTCCAGAAGGGTTACCTTGCGTCCTTGTCTTGCCAGATGCAGTGCGGCTGAAAGACCACTGAAGCCACCGCCAACGACACAGACATCAGCAAAGTGATCGCCGGTGAGGGCTGGCCGTTCAGGGCCCGGATTGGCCGACTCGGCATAATAACTGTGAATATGTTCCATAATTGTTGTTGTCGTGTTCTCATCTGAGAGACCATGGGTTTTGCCAGAGGGTAGGCAATATGCCGGTTGGCGAACAGCCCGGAACACGCGTTACACTCGTACTGTTCTCACGTGAGGTGCATTCTACCTCCTGACTATCGCGTAGACGAGTGTTCCAGATTTCGCATCGCTACGTAATAGAAGGTGGAGGTAAGTTAATACAATGTCAGAACCACAAATTCGTATCTGCCTTATCAGCGTCCACGGGCTTATTCGTGCCAAGCATCTCGAGCTTGGCAAGGACGCGGACACAGGTGGCCAGACTTTGTACGTGGTGGAACTGGCAAAGGCTCTGGCGCAACAGCCTGAGGTTGCACACGTGGATCTTGTAACCCGCAGAATCGAGACGCCGGAAGTGGACGAAGTCTATGCACAGCCGGAGGAGATGCTTGCGCCGAACGCAACCATTGTGCGCATAGAGGCAGGTGGTCTGGACTACTTGCCCAAAGAGCAACTCTGGGAACACCTCGACAGCTTTGTCGACAACCTGCATGATTACTACAAGGGGCTGGGTACTACTCCGGACGTAGTGCACAGCCACTACGCTGATGCGGGTTATGTGGGTAGCCGTCTGTCCTTTATCCTGGATGTGCCGCTGGTACACACCGGACATTCGCTTGGTCGGGTGAAACGTCGACGACTGTTGGCCAGCGGACTGGATCTGAGTGAGATTGACGCTCGCTATCAAATGAGTAGACGATTGGCGGCTGAAGAACAGACGCTGGCCAGTGCCAGCCGGGTCATCACCAGTACGCATCAGGAAATTACAGAACAGTACGAGTTATATGATTTCTACCGACCCGAGGCGATGCGGGTTATTCCCCCGGGCACAGATCTTTCGCGCTTTCATCCGCCAAAGGGGCCGGAGCAGGATTCTGCCATTGCGCAGACGCTTCAGCGGTTCTTGCGCGAGCCCGAAAAACCCATGATTCTTGCGTTGTCGAGGGCGGATGCCAGAAAGAATGTTGCAACCCTGGTACATGCCTACGGCTCTGATGCAGCACTTCAGGAACGTGCCAATCTGGTTATCGTCATGGGTAATCGTAATGAGATTGCCAACCTTGACAGCGGTGCCCGAGAGGTATTTACCGAGTTGCTGACACTGATTGATATCTACGATTTGTACGGCAAGGTGGCGTATCCGAAACAACATGGGTCTGATGATGTACCTGTGCTTTACCGGCTGGCAACGTTATCCGGTGGCGTGTTTGTTAATCCGGCATTGACAGAGCCCTTTGGTTTGACTCTGATTGAAGCTGCAGCCAGTGGCTTGCCAATAGTAGCCACGGAAGATGGCGGGCCGGTGGATATCATTAGCAACTGCAAGAATGGTCTGCTGATTGATCCTTTAGAGGCAGGTAGCATTAGCGACGCCATCACTCGTGTTATTGGTAACTGGGAAGACTGGCAGAGCATGTCTGTATCAGGTTTGGAGGGAGTCAGGGAACACTATGCCTGGGAAGCGCATTCCCGCCAGTATATTGAGATGCTGAACGAGGTGCTGACCGCCAAAGAAAAAACACCGGCAAAGGCACCTGTCAGAGGCTTCAAGGCCAGCCGTATCGATCGCGCATTGTTTACAGATCTGAATAGAAGTCTGCTCGGCGACGATGAGGCATTGCAGACATTGATACAACATGTGCGAAAACACCGTACGCGTATGAAGTTCGGCATCAACACGGGTCTGCGGCTGGATGCCGCAGTACGCTTATTAAAGCGTCACAATATACCTGAGCCCGACTTTCTGATCACCAGTACCGGTACACAGATAAACTATGCGCCCACATTAACAGACGATATTGCCTGGACACAGCATATAGAAAAGCAGTGGACACCTCGGCAGGTGAGACGGGTAATGAGTGATATTACAGGCGTGTCACTGCGTGAGGCTGAGCAACAGAGCCCTTTCAAAATAAGCTATCTGTACGATCCTGAATCCGCGCCACCACTGGAGCAGATCAGTGCGATGCTCTACAAAGAGGATCAGGCTGTAAATGTTATCTTCTCCCATGGTAAGTATTTGAACGTGGTACCTATTCGTGCTTCAAAAGGGCTGGCGATGCGTTTTCTCATGGCACAATTCGACATCCCTCTTGAACGCACTCTGGCTATTGGTGGGTCTGGAGCGGATGAGGACATGATGCGTGGTAACACGCTTGCCGCTATTGTGGGTAATCGCAGCCATGAGGAGCTCTCTGACGTGAAAGAAGGTAAGTCTATCTATTTCACTGACAAGACATTTGCCGCAGGTATTCTGGAGGCAATGGAGTACTACGATTTCCTGGGTGATTGCAGAGCGCCAGATTGCGGGCCGTCGGGCAACAGGAAAGCGGGCGATTCGACCGACAACACCAACTTGCAAATTCAGGAAACCGTGGAGCCCACTGAATGAAGCTTGTGTGCACCGATCTCGACCGAACACTGCTGCCCAATGGCGAACACAAGGAATCAATACATGCACGTCCAATACTGTGGCACCTCTTGCGTACACATGGCACCGCACTCGGGTATGTCAGTGGACGTGATCTGGAAAGGGTGCTGGACGCCGTTGTTGAATACGACTTGCCGCTGCCTGACTTCATCGGCGCCGACGTTGGCACCAGTATCTACATAAGGCACGAAAACGCCTGGATTCGCAGTGCCGAGTGGGAATCTCTAGTTGCACGAGACTGGAACGGGGGTGACTCTGATGACATTCATGAACTGTTGACGGATACAGATTACCTGCAGGACCAGGAAGATGATCGGCAGTCCACATTCAAGCGAAGCTACTACTTCCCTGAATCAGCCAACGAAGATCAGTTGCGCGATGATGTTGAGTCTTGCCTGAACGCCAATGGCGTTGATGCCTCACTGGTGTTCAGCCATGATCCTGAAAAATCGGTGGGCTTGCTGGATGTAGTGCCTCGCTCAGCAACCAAACGTGAAGCCGTTACCTACTTGCGTACTCAAGCGCGAATACCGGCCGGAGAAGTCATGTTTGCAGGTGATAGCGGAAACGATGTGACGGCTATTTGTGCCGATCACGCAGGCGTGTTGGTAGCTAACGCAGATCAAGCAACGGTTGCAAGCGTGCACGAGGAGATCAGTGCGTCTGGCCGCTCTGGCAATACCTATTTTGCAACGGGTGGAATGGCGGTTGCGGGTCTTGATAATCTGAACGGTCATTACGCCGCAGGAATTGTTGAGGGGCTCATGCATTTCAGGCCAGCCTGGCGAGGGCATCTTCAGGACGCCGGGTGGGTGGAACAGGCCTTGAATAGTTTGACCGTGAGTGGTGAGTTACTGCACAGGCGTTCTGCCTGACTTTGTTATAGCAGCGCAGGTTATACTAGTCACATCATAGAGGCTGCGCCGCCCGTTGCGGGTTTTCCATCGTGCCGATCGTCAGTCTTACAACATCAACGCAGAACCTCACTCATGTCTTCGCGAGATTATCCCGCTATATCGCTCCACGAGCTCGCCAGGCTCGACGTAACGCAGTATGCCCAATTACTCAGTCGTACTGAAGATGATCTCGAGCCTTTCATCGCCGGTGTAAAACCGATTATTCAGGCTGTACTGGATGAAGGCGACGAGGCCATTGCCCGCTTTGGACGGCAGTTTGATGGTGCTTCCTCCTTGCAGTCAACCGAGCTTGCGGCCACACGCCAGGACATCGACAAGGCCTTTGATCAAGTCGATAAGGCGATGATCGAAACGCTTGAATATTCAGCTGACAACATCCGGCGTTTTCATGAAGCACAGCGGCCACCTGAGATGTGGATGAAAGAGATTCGCCCAGGCGTTCTGGTGGGCGAGCGTGCTACACCTATCGATTCGGTGGCGTGTTATTCACCACGTGGTAAAGGCTCGTTCCCGTCAGTAACATTGATGACGGCTGTGCCGGCAGCGGTTGCCGGGGTCCCGAACCCGATCATTCTCACGCCACCCGGTGCAGACGGTAAAGTGGATCCGGCTACATTGGTCGCTGCAAGGCTTGCAGGCGTTGAGCAGGTTTACAAGGCGGGGGGTGCCGTCGGTGTGGCCGCTGTTGCCTATGGCACGGCAACGATACCGCGTTGCTTCAAGATCGTCGGACCGGGCAGTCCGTGGCTGGTTGCTGCCAAACGCATGCTGGCCGGACGCATCGATCCGGGGTTGCCTGCAGGGCCCAGTGAAACCATCATACTTGCAGATGAAACAGCTAACCCGCTGGTTGCTGCACTGGACATGACAATAGAGTCCGAACACGGCAATGACAGTAGTTCTTTTCTGGTGACTTGGGACAGGGCGATTGCTGAAGCGGTAATTCAAGCAATCCCACGCTACTGGGATCAGCAACGCGATACGCTAGCAGGCTATTCGTCCACAGTGCTCAGTGGACAACGAGGAGGCGTAGTCCTGGCAGATACAAAAGAGGCTGCATTCAAGTTCATTAACGACTACGCGCCCGAGCACTGTCAGGTGATGTCCAAACACCCCTACGAGCACCTTGCGCATATTCGTAATGCCAGTGAGATATTGCTGGGTGAGAACGCTGCAGGGTCAATTGCCAATTACATGATGGGTCCCAATTGTGTGTTGCCTACCTCCGGTGCAGCAAGAACACATTCACCATTGGGTGTACACGATTTCATCAAGACATGTTCTGTTGGCCACATGACAGCCACTGGCTACCAGGAGATGGCTCCGCATACGCATCGCTTTGCCGAGTACGAAGGCTTTGATGGGCATGCCAATGCGGTGTCGGCATTGCGTGATGAGGCGATGAAAGAGTAGTTTGTTGTCGTCGATCGCAGTCTTTTCAATTGATTGGCTGACGACACGCATTGCGCTACGCCAAGGCATTGCGGCGCTGTGATCTTTACCCCTGCAAAGCTCTCGCGCTATCAGTTGCCGAACTGGTACCCTGGAAACGGTTTGTTTTCGGCCGTGGCGCACCCTAGGAAGCGCGTGTGATCGCCAAAACGGCCTCAGAGTGCTTTTTGAGCAGCGTTTAGTCTTTGCATGTACCGGTTTACTCAAACGTACGTACCGGTATACTCATTCCTGAGGACTTCTCCCATAATACGGTTATGAAACCCCTACTACTCGAGGCCCACGCCAGTCGCCGGACAGAATCCAATGCCGAAATCCAGGCGCTGGCACTGGCCCAACGTCTGGCCGTTAAGACGGGCGAAAATGCCGATACAATGGAAAATGCATTTGCCGATTTCCCTGGCACCTCGGATGCCGCGGTTGATGTGCTCATTAAACGGGCAAAGTAGGATTGTTTGAGCACTGAAACCATGTCAACGCTGATACAAACCATAGACACCGATCACGAAGGCTATCTGATGAGCCGCGACAGCTGGTCGCAAGCGCTCGCTGAAGAGCTGGCTGCTGCTGATGGCATTGAACTGACAGAGGCGCATTGGGAAGTCATTCACTTTCTCCAGGAATACTACGAGAACTACGAAATCGCGCCTGCCATCAGAATTCTGACCAAACAGATTGGCAAACGCTTCGGCAAGGAAAAGGGTAATAGCAAATATCTGTACGAGCTTTTTCCCAAAGGACCTGCAAAACAGGCTTGCCGTTACGCTGGATTGCCGAAACCCACTGGCTGTGTTTGACATCGGATTAGGCGTTGCCTTTTCATTGGCATGGGTTTGGTTGGTGTGTGGCATTGCTTATCGCGTGTCGGTCTGGTTACGGGCGAGATCTGTTTTTCAGATCCCCCTTGCACCGGCGCCCCGAAGTTGGGCGGGGGTGGTAGCGCGACTGTTTCTGGAGGTGTTTACATTCCGCTCACTGGCCAGAGCTGAACGATGCACATGGTTGGCTAGCCTTGCGTTTCATTACGGCCTGCTTTGGGTGTTGATTATTCATCTTCGCTTTGTCTATGAAGTGCTGCCGCTGGCCCTGGTGCCGTTCATACGTTTTGGATTCTGGGCAACATTGGCGTTGATAACCGGGCTTGTAGTGTTGCTGTTGCGGCGCGTCCTTGTTGATCGAGTTCGCTACATCTCGGCACCCAGCGATTATCTGCATCTGGTGTTGCTGCTGTGCATCGCACTTAGCGGTGTGTTTGTCAAGCGTGTCTGGCCAACAAGCTTAAGCACTGTGGGGGAATTTCTTCGGGGAACGTTCACGCTCGACTGGACGCAGCTTCCTGATCATGCCCCACTTGTCATCCATCTTTCGCTGGTGTTAATTCTGTTGCTGGTGTTTCCGATTAGTAAACTGGTGCATGGCGTCGGGGTTGTTTTCAGCCCAACGTTTAATCAGCGTGATAGCTCATGAGCCCCGGACAGAACCCACCTGAGTCTGTGGTCGGTCGATACCGTGTTATCCCCATTTTGCAGGAAGGGGCAATGGCCCATGCACACACCTCAAATGCTACACCTGAGGTTCAGGCTACTGTGGGTCTGCCTGAGACATTGGTAGCAAACTGGCACGACAGGGCCATCACACGCCTGGGTGAGTTATTAAAAGAGCGCCGTGGGCTTCAAGTGTTTATGGACACGTGTACCAAATGCGGTGCGTGCACCGACAAGTGTCACTATTTTCTGGGCACTGCAGATCCGAAAAACATGCCAGTGGCACGGCAGGATCTGGTGCGCTCCGTTTATCGTCGACACTTTACTCTCGCGGGCAAATTGTTTCCAAAGCTTGTGGGGGCAAGAGATCTTGACAAACCCATGCTGGAAGACTGGTATCGCTATTTCCATCAATGCTCTGAGTGTCGTCGCTGTACCGTGTTCTGTCCCAAGGGTATTGATACCAGTGAAGTCACTATGGCAGGACGAGAGATCCTGGCAGCCATTGGATTGGGTCAACAGTATTCGCAGGAAATCATTGGCAAGGTCAATACGATCGGAAACAACCTCGGTATGAAGAAGCCTGCGCTGGCTAATGTGCTGGAGAGTCTGGAAGAAGACATCGCTGATGAGACGGGTCTCGATGTACGTCTACCTCTGGATGACGCTGATGCCGATATGCTGGTGGTTACACCATCAGCAGATTTTTTTGCTGAACCTCATGTCGATGGACTTATTGGCATGGCTAAGGTGCTACATGTGGCTGGGATTCGCTGGACATTCAGCTCAATTGCGTCAGAGGCCGCCAATTTCGCCTTGTTTACCGGGCAACATGATCAGATGCAGGCTATTGCACAACGGATCAGTACAGCCGCCAAAGAGTTAGGGGTCTCTCGTATTATCATGGGCGAGTGTGGACATGCGTGGCGGGTTGCCTACAGTTTCATGGATACTTTGGTGGGTGGCTTTGACTATCTGGACCCGGCGCATCCTCGCCCTGAGCATATCTGTGAGTTGAGCTATGAGTTACTGACCAGCGGGCGTATTACGCTTGACCCTTCACGCAACGCAGGCAAAGTAGTGACCTTTCATGACTCTTGCAATGTGGCTCGCGGTGCAGGTATGGGCAATATGAAAGGTGGGCAGTTTACAATTCCGCGTGCGCTGCTCAATGCAAGCGTGCCACAACTGGTTGAGATGAGCCGTGATACAACGAAGCAGAAAACCTTCTGTTGCGGTGGTGGCGGTGGCTTGCTGACCGATGATCTGATGGAGGTGCGCATAAAAGGTGCATTGCCAAGAGCGCAGGCATTACAGGCTGTTGTAAATTCTGACAAGGTGACTCACATAGTGGCAATCTGCGCAATCTGTAAAACCCAGTTAACGCAAGTACTGCCAGCACATGATCTGGCTGACGTTCAAGTCACCAGCCTGCATCACCTGGTTGGCGATGCGTTGGTGCTATGAAGCCGCCCGTCGCCAAGCGTATTGCTTTTCAGCGTACCCTGCACGGTGAAACCTGGACAGACCATTACCATTGGCTGCGTGCTGGTAATTGGCAGGCCTGTGTTGATGATCCCGACCTGTTACCTGATGATATCAAGGACTATCTGAGCCTTGAAAACAGCTGGTTTGAAAACGCCATGTCTGACACGATCGATCTGCAGAAACAACTGATCGCAGAGATGCGCGGGAGGATTCAGGATATCGATCAGTCACTTGCCGACAAGGACGGTGACTGGTGCTACCTGGAGCGTTATGAGGAAGGGGACGAATATCCGCGCTACCTGCGATATGCGCGTGATGAGCACCCTGATGATCAAACGCTACAGCAGCTTATCAATTTCAACGATGAAGCCACACGGCATGAATACTTCGATTTTGGCGACGTGGAGTACAGTCCGGATCACAAGTCGCTGGCATGGAGCGCCGATGTAAACGGCTCGGAGCGTTATACCGTGCGCATTCGTAATCTGAAAACAGGGGCTGATGAGGACACTATCGAAGATGTTTACTCGATTACCTGGGCAGATCCTACACATCTGTTCTACACAAAGGTTGATGACGATTATCGCCCCAGTTGTGTCTATCGCCACAGGTTGGGCACGCCATCGAGTGAGGATGTACTGGTATTCGAAGAGGCGGATACCCGCTTCTATTGTTCGGTGTGGACAAGCCTGTCTGGGGAGTATGTGTTTATCGGCACTGACATGAATGATCAGAGCGAGGTCTGGTTTATTTCAACGGGCGATGTCTGTGCCAACCCTGTGGTGATTGAACCGCGTGCCGATAGTGTCGAGTATGAAGTGGAGCATCAGGGCGATCATTTTCTGATACACACTAACGCTGACGGCGCACAGGATTTCAAGATCATGACGGCGCCTCGCCATTCTCCAGCGCGAGCTCACTGGACTGACTGGTTGGGCCATAGGCCGGGTATCATGGTGCTGGATGTCCATGCTTACAAAGACTGGACAATGTGGCTGGAACGCGAGAACGCCTTGCCCAGAATCTGTTACTGCCGTGTTGCGGAAGGTGTGGAAGGTGCGGATGCCGTGCAAGTTGTCGAATTCCCTCAGGAAGCCTATGCCCTTAGCCTTGCGCCACTTGTCGAGTTTGATGAGTCGGTGTTTCGTTTTACGTTTGAATCGCCTTCTACACCCACACAGACCTATGCGTTTGACATGAATTCAGGAACGCGCACATGGCTTAAGGAAGAGCAGATTCCGTCTGGTCACAACGCCGACAACTACGTGGTGCGTCGCCTTTCGGCCTCGGGTATGGATGATGAGCTAATCCCGGTTACCGTGTTGTATCACAAGGACACAAAACTCGATGGGTCTGCACCTTGTCTGCTAAGTGCGTATGGTGCTTATGGTTCGTCAGTGCCTGCTGTATTTTCTGGCAATAGTCTGTCATTGGTAGATCGCGGATTTGTCTATGCACTGGGGCATGTTCGCGGTGGGCAGGAAAAAGGCAGGGCCTGGTACGAGGCTGCACGCGGTGTGCACAAACATAATACTTTTGATGATGTCGTCGCTGTTGCCCGGCACTTGATTGAAACCCGTTACACCACAGCAGGCAATATCGTTGTATCAGGTGGGTCGGCAGGTGGCTTGATGGTCGGGGCTGTTATTAATCAGTGCCAGGAGCTCTGGGCTGGTGCCATAGCTGATGCACCCTTTGTCGATGCACTCAACACACTGATTGATGAGTCATTGCCGCTGACTCCCGGTGAATGGTCACAGTGGGGCAACCCGCTGGAGAACAAACAGGCTTTTGATGTGATTCGAGGCTATTCACCTTACGACAATGTAGGAGACAAGCCATACCCACCCATGATGGTAACGGCGGGTGTATCAGATCCAAGGGTCACCTATTGGGAGCCTGCCAAATGGGTTGCTCAACATCGGCATATTCGTTCTGATAGTGATTCGCTGGTGTTCAAGACCAACATGAGCACCGGGCACTTTGGCGCATCAGGGCGTTATGCGTCGTTGCAGGATGAAGCGTTGGAGCAAGCCTTTGCGTTGAAGGTGGTTGGTTTGGTTATACTCTGATGGGCTCATGCGGTACAGCATGATGGCTGCGCGTGGAGATTGATTAGGTGCCAGATGTGTGATGGAACTTCGCTGAGCCTGCGCAATCCTGAACGTCTAAGGCGTGAACTGCGACAAAGGTGACTCGCCTGTGGGTGACACCAGATGGCAGGCAACATCGTGACCCTTACGACGACTCTCCAGCGGTGGCTCTGTTTCGGTACAGTGTGCTTGTGCCACCGGGCAACGACTTGAGAATCGACAACCAGCTGGCGGATTAAAGGCATCGGGTGCATCACCGGGAATCAGTATGCGTTTCAGCTTTGATCGTCTGCTGCGATCAACCGAGGGTACAGCTGACAATAAGGCCGCAGTGTAGGGATGTTGTGGATCATTGAAGAGATTCAGTCGGTCGGCGTACTCGACGATCTTGCCCATGTACATTACCGCTACCGAATCGCACATGTGTTGCACGACGCCAAGATCATGTGAGATGAATAAGTAGGTCAATCCATACTGTTGCTGTAGCTTTCGTAACAGATTCAAAATCTGCGCCTGTACAGCGACATCCAGCGCCGAGACAGGTTCATCGCAGATGATCAACTCAGGGTTGGTAGCCAGTGCACGGGCTATACCTATACGTTGTCGTTGACCACCCGAGAATTGATGCGGAAAAAGCTTTCGTTGCTCAGGTCTCAGACCAACTGCTTCGAACAA
Source organism: uncultured Granulosicoccaceae bacterium (assembly GCA_964352535.1). Classification (GTDB taxonomy): domain Bacteria; phylum Pseudomonadota; class Gammaproteobacteria; order Granulosicoccales; family Granulosicoccaceae; genus Granulosicoccus. The sequence continues at coordinate 24,645 of CAYGSW010000010.1, forward strand.
TTCGCTGATGATCTTCTCATGCTGGTCTGCGGGTACTGTGCCGAGGCTTTCCAGTGGCTCGCGGACAATTGCCTCGGCCTTGAGGCGTGGATTAAGGCTTGAATAGGGATCCTGAAAGATGATCTGTACCTTAGCTCGTGCCCGACGCAAGGCCTCATCATCCAGTGCGAGAAAATCACTACCGTCCAGAGTGACAGAACCCTTGTACGACTTGACCAGACGCGCAACGGCCAACGCTGCAGTCGTCTTGCCTGATCCGCTTTCACCGACCAAGCCAAGTGTTTCACCGCGTTTGATAGTGAACGACACATCATCGACCGCGTGCAAGTAACTCTTCTGTCCTGGCAAGAATCCACGTTTTACCGGGAAACGCACGGATAAGCGTTTGACGTCAAGCAAAACTTCGCCTTCGTTTCGCTCAGCCTGCTTGTCCATTACATCTGCTCCGAATGCCAGCAGGCTGACAACTGAGCACTGTCGATAACAACTTCTTCTGGCCGCTTGTTTCGACAACGCTCATCTACCAGCTCACAGCGTGAGGCAAACAGACAAGCGTCCTGGCCAAATTCAGCCAAGTTTGGCACGATACCGCGTACCTCGGTCAGTGTGTGGCGCTCAGTAGTCAGTGTAGCCATCAGGTGTGGCACGCAGGCAATCAGGCCTTTGGTGTAGGGATGTCTTGGATGGCCAAGTACCTGATCGACCAGGCCTTCTTCGGCCTTGCGCCCGGCATACATGACAATCATGCGATCAGCCATCTCTGCGACAACACCCATATCGTGGGTAATCAATATGATGGCGGTACCGGTTTGCGAGCGAAGGTCTTCAAGTAGCTCGAATATCTGCGCTTGTATCGTCACATCGAGCGCCGTCGTAGGTTCATCGGCGATCAGTATTCGTGGCTTGCAAGCGAGCGCCATGGCAATCATGACGCGCTGACGTTGGCCACCGGAAAGTTGATGCGCATAACTACCCACGCGTTTTCTTGCATCCGGGATACGTACTGAATCGAGCAACTCGATGGCCATGGACCATGCTGCTTGTCTGCTCAGATGTTGATGACGCCGTAAGACTTCGGCAATTTGCTCGCCAATGCTGAACACAGGGTTCAGCGATGTCATCGGTTCCTGAAAGATCATCGAAATGTCATTGCCGCGAATCTCGCGCAGTCGCTTGTCTGTGGCATGGGTAATGTCTTCGCCATCAAAGAGGATCGTACCGCTGGCAATGCGACCGACGTTCTCGGGTAACAGGCCCATGATGGCGAGTGCCGTCATGGATTTACCGCAGCCTGATTCGCCGACGAAACTCAAGGTTTCGCCGGCCGCCAGATCAAATGAAACGTCATCAATGACCGGTGCTACACCATCGCGTGTCGAAAGTTCGATTCGAAGGTTTCGGACGCTGAGCAAGGGACTCATCTAGCGTTGCCTCAGCTTTGGATTCAGCGCGTCGTTGAGTCCGTCGCCTACCAGTGACAGGCACAGTACAGTGATGAAGATGGCAAGCCCGGGAAACGTCACGGTGTAACTGGCATCGAGTATATAGGGTCGATTCGATCCTATGATCTGCCCCCAGCTTACGACATTAGGATCGGTTAGCCCGAGAAAGCTCAAGCCTGCTTCAAACAGAATCGCCGATCCCACCATGAGTGCCGCTTGTACGATGATGGGCGGTAGCGCATTGGGGAGTATGACCTTGAATATCAGCTTCATGTTCTTTGCCCCGGACGCACGCGAGGCGGTCACGTATTCCAACTCTCGTATACGCAGAAACTCGGCCCGGGTAATTCGTGCTACCGCTGGCCAGCTGACAGCACCTATCGCTATCGTGATCATCGGTAGTGTGGCACCAAACAAGGCAACGATCACCATGGAAAACAACAGCGTGGGCAAGACCTGAAAGAATTCCGTCATGCGCATCAGCACTTCTTCGACCCAGCCGCGGAAGAAGCCTGCCATTGCACCCACGGTGACGCCAATCAAGACGGTCATCAAGGCGGCAGAGGCCCCGACAAGAAGCGATACGCGTGTGCCGTGCAGTATGCCAGCGAAGATATCTCTTCCCAGGTAATCAGTGCCAAACAGGAAGCCCTCTTGACCCGGCTCCGAAAACGGTGCCCACACCATGTCGTAGGGGTCGGTTGTATAAAACATCGGACCGAAAATGCCACCTGCAATGATCAGTAGCAAAAAAAACAATGCGCAGACGGCCGCCTTGTTCCGGACAAACATCGCAATGGCATCAGCGGCCGGGTGGCGAGCCTTGATTGTGGGTGTATTCATGTATGTCCCCGCACACGAGGATCAACAAGACGCAGAACGAGATCGGTTAATAGATTGCCGACAATAACCACCAGGGCCGAGAAGAACAGAATGCCCAAAATGGTCGGTGTGTCTCGTGCAATGATGCTTTGCAGCGCCAGGGTGCCCAGACCTGGCCAGCTGAATACCGTCTCCACTAGAACAGCACCGGAAACAACGGCTGAGAATTGCAAGCCAGCTAACGTTATGACGGGTGACAGTGAGTTTTTCAATGCATGTTTGTAAACGATCTCGCGTTCAGACAAGCCTTTGGACTTGGCGGTTCTGATGTAGTCCGTGCCAAGTACTTCCATCATGCTGGCACGGCAGAGTCGCGAATACAGGGCGATGAAAATCGACGCCAGCGTAATAACCGGCAAGACCATGTGTCGTATGAGGTCAAGTGTTTTGGCAATGATGCCTCCCTCAACAGTGACATCCACCATGCCAGCTACTGGAAAGAGAGGGATCTTCAAGGAGAAGGCGATGAGTAAAAGTATGCCGGTCCAGAATACCGGTGCCGAGTAACCGAACAGGGCAAACAAGGTCACGAAATGGCTGACAATGCCATTTTGATTGCGCGCAGAATAGACGCCTAACAGTACGCCGATCACTAAGGCAAGCAGTTGCGCTGTTATAACCAGCAGCAAGGTTGCTGGTAGCTTTTCGAATATGAGTCGCGTAACGGGCTGGTTGTAGAAGTACGAATAACCGAGATCAAAATGCAGAACCTTGCCGATATAGTTCCGAAACTGAACGAGAAAGGGTTGATCGAGACCATAGTCACGTCGAATTTCGGCCAGTATTTCAGCATCTGCCCCGCCCATTGACTGCGCGATCGTATCTGCAACATCGCCCGGCGCCAGGTGCATCATGGAGAAATTCAGCACGAGCACAGCGAGCAGCAGCAATGCCGCATACAACAGTCGTTGTATCAAAGTGCTGAAAAAGTGCATGAAGAACTCAGGCAATGGGTAAGCGGGATACGAAAAGCGTACCCCGCCTGGAAACGTCGCTTATTCTTTCAGGTAAACCAGATCCATCGGTGAGCTGGACGCCCAGATACCGAGTGGTGGATTGCCAACCTTGTCGTTGTAAACGGTGTGGTATGGCAAGGTATTGGTCGTGTACAGTGGTAGTTCATCAGTGATGATTTTCTGAAACTCTGCATAGAGTTCTGCACGCTTGGCAACATCCCGCTCCACGCCAGCCATTTCCATCAGCTCGTCCACTCGATCGTTCTTGTAGCTTTGCGTATTGGACCAGATGACACCCGGCTTGATGTTGGAACTCTGATAAGTCCGGTGCACGCCGATCACCGGATCCCCCCAGTTGAATACCGTGTCCCAGGTCATGTCAAAATCATAATTGCTGACACGATTGGCCCATGATGGGAAATCCGGTGAAGAACGAACGGTGACGTTAATGCCTATTTTTTTCAGCGCAGCTTTTACATACTCCGCTTTTGGTTTCATCTCCGGCCAGCCAAAGTCGATGTTAAGATCAAAACGCATGCCGTCATCTCCTTTGGCGTAACCAGCCTCGTCGAGAAGCTGATTGGCCTTGTCAATATCGAGTGCGTAGGTTTCTACATCAGCGTTATACAGTGGACTTCCGGGGTGTATTCCTGTGGACGCTTCATCGGCAATGCCCTGATGTATCGCATTGAGGATGAAATTCCGGTCGACGGCATAGGCAATGGCTTTGCGTACATTAACATCGGCGGTCTTCCCACGGGCAGTATTGAAGGCCAGCCAGTCGAGTGCGCCTATTGCAGCGTAACCCTCAGGCGTTGCTGTCAATGAATCATTTTTTTGCAAACGCTTTATATCGCGGGCAACCGCTTCAAAAGTTGACATGTGCAGCTCACCGTTCTCAAGGCCAATGGCACGCGCAGAGGGATCGGAAATGATGCGCATGACGAGCCTGTCAAGGTAGGGGCGACCTTCCATGAAAAAGTCATCAAATCGCTCAAGAATCACATGCTCGTCGCGTTTGAATTCAACCAGTTTGAAAGGACCGGAGCCGACGACATTGTCTGAATTCTGTGGATGGGCTTTCAGATCCTGACCATCGCCGTAGACGTGCTTTGGAATGATGGGCATCAATTGCGACGACATGGCCAGCATCAGTGCGGGGTGCGGTTTTGACAAAACCAGCACGGCGGTGTGGGGATCGGGTGTTCGCACCTCGGTCACTGGTGCAAACATGGTTTTGAACGGATGGTTTTCCTGAATGGTCTTGACGGAAAACGCTACGTCCTCCGAGGTGATGGGCTCGCCATCGTGGAAGACGGCGTTCTGAACAAGGTTCAAGGTTACCGTTAGACCATCGTCTGCGATGTCCCAGGATTCGGCCAGATACGGTTGAGGTGTCCAGTCTTCATCATAGCGAAGTGGGGCTGCGAACAATTGCGCACCGGGTGCACCGGTTGCCGTTCCCGACTGCACTGCCGGATTCAGGTGTCTTGGTTTCTGACCCAGAGCAAACACAAGCGTGCCGCCCTGTACAGGTTCTTCGGCTAGCGCAAGGGTGCTCGCCATGATGCTTGCAGTGATACTCGCGACTGCCAGTTTCTTAGCTAAAACGTGCATGGATTAGGTGTCCTCCAAGTCGTTGGGTGGTCTGTAAATTGGCCGTATTCGGATTCTTTTGTAAGGCTTTGTTATTCTCGACAGAGCTCGAGTGTATCACCCGATACTGATTCGGCGAAGCCTTTCTACCCAGGCGTCGTCCGTACACCGGAAGCCACTTCAGGACCGCATTTATGACCATCATTTATTCTGGGCGAAAAATTCTGACCATGAATCCTGCAAGGCCCGTGGTAAGCCATGTTGCCGTCCGTGACGGGCGCATACTGGGTGCCGGGCGTCTTGATGAGCTGGAAGGCTTTGGCGACTACACACTCGACGAACGATTCGTTGACAAGATCATCATGCCCGGCATGGTTGAAGGTCATTCGCATGCCGTTGAAGGCAAGTGGTGGCGTTTTGTCTATTGTGGCTACTTCGATCGAATGGACCCGCATGGCAAGATCTGGCAGGGCTTACACTCAATAGACGCTGTCGTTCAACGATTGAAAGAAATCGAATTATCGATGGATGATCCCGATGCGCCGTTGACCGGCTGGGCTGTCGATCCGATCTATTTCAATGACAAATTGATCTCGCGGCACGATCTTGATCGTGTCTCAACGACCCGGCCTATTGCCGTGATGCATGCTTCAGGGCACATCATGAATGTCAATACGCGCACGCTTGAGCTTGCAGACTTTTACAGGACCGGCATTGAACATGATGGAGTTCCTTTAGGTGATGATGGCCTGCCGACAGGAGAGATGAAAGGGCCTGACGTGATGATTCCCGTCGGCATGCACGCCGGGTTCGATGAAAACCTGTTTGATTTTGATGAACAAGGCTTGATTGACTTCGGCAGGCTTTGTGTCAGGAAAGGCGTAACCACGGCAACCGATCTTGCGGCACTACTGTCCGATGAGGTTGTCGATATCGGGATTGCGGTGACTAATAAAGACTCATTCCCGGTGCGTATTGTGCCGTTACGCTTCCATCATGGTATTGCACCAAAGGAGTTAATCCATCGCGTAAAGGAGCTGCAGAAGCGTAGCTGTGATCGATTTCGCCTCGGTCGCATCAAGGTTGTCGCCGATGGTTCCATACAAGGTTTCTCTGCACGTATAAAGTGGCCGGGATACTATAATGGTGCACCGAATGGTCTTTGGTATATCGCTCCCGAACAGATGCGCGAGATTTATGAGCTTGCGCTTGAATGCAAATTACAGGTGCATACACATACCAATGGCGACGAGGCTACTGATCTTGTTCTGGACGTCATGGAGTCTGCACTGCATCAGCATCCATCAAGTGATCACCGGTTCACGATACAGCATGGTCAGTTGATCAATTGCGCACAGTACCGCCGTATGGCCAAGCTCGGGCTATGTGTCAACCACTTCGCCAATCATCATTTTTACTGGGGCGATGAGCACTATCGCCTTACGGTTGGGCCTGAACGTGCCGAACGCATGAACGCCTGTCGCACGGCGCTCGATCATGGCGTTCCACTCGCCATTCATTCGGATGCACCCGTAACACCACTGGGTCCTTTGTTTACAGCGTGGTGTGCGGTTAATCGCATCACAAGCTCTGGTCGGGTGCAAGGCGAGCACGAAAAAATCACAGTTGATGAAGCGCTATTTGCCATCACGCTAGGTGCTGCCTACACCTTGCATCTTGACGATGAAGTCGGTTCCATCGAAGTCGGTAAGCGCGCAGACTTTGCAATCCTTGAAAACGATCCGACAGCTGTGTCACCTGAGCAATTAAAGGACATCGAGGTTTGGGGCACTGTGCAAGATGGAAGATTGTTTCCCGCCAGCGACATCTGACGCTGTGACAACGCCTGTCACAATTCTCGGTGGCTACCTTGGCAGCGGCAAGACGACGCTTGTCAATCAGTTGCTACGTCAGGCTGCCGGAGTCCGACTTGCAATACTGGTCAATGACTTTGGCGATCTTGCTATAGATGCTGAGCTTGTCGAGGCTGAGGACGGTGATGTCATCAGTCTCAGTGGCGGTTGTGTCTGTTGCAGCTACGGCAATGATCTTACATCCGCGCTGATCAATCTTCAGCAACTGGGAACCCAGCCGGATCATATTGTTATCGAGGCGAGTGGCGTTGCCTTGCCCGGGTCTATCGGTGGGACCCTTTCGTTACTGAGAGGGCTGGTGCTTGAAGGGATAATTGTGCTTGTTGATGCGTCAACGATCATGCAGTTGGCACAAGACAAATATCTGTCGGACACGATAGACAGACAATTGGGGGCGGCCGATCTGATCTTGTTGAACAAGCAGGATCTTGTTTCCAACGCTGCCAATCTTGCAGTCAAGCAATGGCTGGATGATGCTTATCCTGCGATCCCCTTGCTTGAAGCCAAGCAGGCGAACGTGCCCTTTGATCTGATTCTGGGAAAAATTGACAAAGCGTATGAGACCGATATTAACTCATCTCTTCCCGAGCACGATGCTTCAATTTTCGAATCGGTTGAAATCACGCTGGACGGCGTGTACGACGTTACAAGTTTGGCACGGCACTTGAGCAATCCCGTGTGTGCCTTGCTCCGTGCAAAGGGATTTGCACACGATGTGGACGGTGAGATCAAGATCATCCAGGTGGTTGGCAGACGCTGGACTGTGACTAAGGCGCCGAGAAGTGTGTGCACCGGTGTAGTCTGCATTGGCAAGCGGGGTGAAATTTCGGAAGAAATTGTTCAGCGCCATGTCGCTCTGGCCAGGGGCTGATGTGTTTATGGTGCATTCACAGCCGGACACGATGTCTGGCGATGTTGCACCTGCCTAATTGCGGCATTAGCCCGAGCAGACACTACTGAACTAGCTGGTAGAACAGTACTGGCCGGAGTTTCAGACACAGCTAAGTGAGACTGGTCGTTTTCTATCCCGGCACGTTACGCGTGAGTTTGAAGATTTCCCGGCGTGCGGTTGGCTTGAAAACGGTTTTCTACGCGTGCGCTGCCAGAGCTGCAGCCACGAGCACCTGGCCTGGGCGGCAATCCGATACATCGTGTTCGAGCGGGGCGGCCTTCCGTCGCTGGATTTCATGGCCAAACTGGCAGCGCTGGTGACCCAACGGGTGCCAGCCGGTGCTTCGAATAGTCTATGTGCCATTTATTGCAGCCGATTCGCTGATGAAAATAGTCTGGTAAAGCGATGTCTGTGTGTGACGGCTTGGTGGGGGGTGGTTTATAACTCCTAGACTCAAATACCTACTGTGCCTACAGCCCTTGGTCAGGCTTTGGCAAGGCAAACCCAACCCTCATTGATAGTGACCGGATACGTCGCCAAATCTACATCGGCCGGATCATTAAGCACCTTGCCGGTACGCACATCGAACTCTGAACCGTGCAGGGGGCAACGTAGTCGATGTTCGCAAATTGCGCCAAGCGACAGTGAAATATCTTCATGTGTGCACAGGTCATCCACTGCATGCACCTGATCGTCAACGCGGCACAGAAGAATCCGGGCGCTCTTGTATTCAACACGTTTCAGTTGCCCGTTGATCAGTTCGTCAAAAGGGATGAGTTTTTGCAGTTCGATGGGTTGGTTCATGGCGTTTTTTTTGTTAATGCACGTTGAGTGTGTGGTGAGCGTTAGCGGGTTTCAAACCAGGCTAGCTTGTCGCGCAAGCTGACAACGTGGCCGACAATTATCAGCGTAGGCGGCTTTATGGTGGAGTCATTTACCCGCTCGGGCAGACAACGCAAGGTTCCTGTTATGACAGACTGATCAGCTCTAGTGCCTTGAGCGATCAGCGCAATGGGATGATCCTCAGGCAGACCGTGCTTGATGAGATTTTTACAGATCACCGGTAAGCCTACCAAGCCCATATAGATAACCACGGTCTGGTTGGCTCTCGTAAGTGCTTGCCAGTCAAGATTGATGCTGCCATCTTTCAAATGCCCGGTAACGAACAGGCACGCTTGCGCGTGATCTCGATGTGTTAGCGGAATGCCAGCGTAGCTTGCACAACCCGTCGCTGCCGTGATGCCGGGCACGACTTGAAAATCAATGTTTTCGGCCGCCAGAGTTTCAATCTCTTCTCCGCCGCGTCCGAACATGAAAGGGTCTCCGCCCTTGAGCCGGAGCACGCGTTTGCCCTGTTTGGCAAGCCTGGCCAGTTGTTCATTGATGGATTCTTGCGGTACAGCATGATGGCTGCGTTGTTTACCCACGTAGACTCGTTCGGCGTTCTTGCTCACCAATGCCATGATGGCATCCGACACGAGGCGGTCGTATAAGACTACATCGCATTGCTGCATCAGGCGCAGTGCCCGAAAACTCAACAGATCAGGATCACCGGGGCCAGCCCCGACCAGATAGACTTCCCCTGTGGTTTTTTCATCGGTGTATTCCTGCAGGGCCGATTGTATCGCAGCATCGATATTGCTTATCCGCCCTTGTAGTATGAGTTCGCCAACGCGTCCACTGAGCAGCATCTCCCAGAACCTGCGGCGTTTGCGCCAATTGGGGATATGACTGCTTATGCGCTCTCGATAGCGCGCAGCCAGTTTTCCCATTTCGCTATAAGTGTGGGGCAGGTAGGCTTCTATTCGTGCGGTAAGCAGACGCGCCAGCACAGGAGAGGTGCCCGTGCTGGAGACGGCCACCAGCAAAGGCGATCGATCGATTAGTGAGGGCACCAGGAAACTGCTGGCGGAAGGGGTGTTGGCTACATTAACGAAGCATCCGGCCTGATGCGCCCGTTCAGCTGTTTGTAGATTGAGTTCAGCCTCCTCGTTGGCGGCAAACACCAGCGCAGCGCCATCGAAGTCTGTGTTTTCCAGATTCCTCGGATGGTGGATGATGCTGCGTTGCTGGCAAAGCTCAGCCAGCGAGGGCTCAAGTGTGGGCGCAACTATCTGAATGCGTGCGCCTGAGCCTACAAGTCGTTGCACCTTGCGTTCGGCGATGGCTCCACCGCCGACAACCAGAATCTGTCGATCATTTAGATCCAGAAATGTTGGATAGCTCTGATTGCAGGTGCGCTTGGTTTTCATCAACTTCTCGTTATGCAAGCTCGGTTACCATGGGCCTTGGTTCCTCTCATGATAGTCAATTGCAATGAATGATTCAGATTTCATGCGCGATGTTCTGCAGCGCATAGCCACAGGTCCTACCCTGAGCAAGGATCTGCCTCGTGAGGATGCGTTTCGCGCCATGCGGATAATCCTCGAGGGTCGCGCGGACGATGTGCAAGCGGGAGTCTTCTTCATTGCCTTGCGTATGAAACGCGAAACGGATGAGGAGTTGGCCGGAATACTGGCGGCTATCAACGCAGGTATTACCCCTCTACCGTTGTCTGTTGATCATCTGATCAATATCGTGGACCCTTATGATGGATATCTGCGAGGGAGTCCGGCCGCGCCTTTTCTGCCAGCGGTGCTTGCGGCATGCGGTTTGACGGTATTGACGCATGGTGTGCAGTCGATGGGTCCGAAGTTCGGGGCCAGTCACCACAGTGTGCTCGATGCTGCCGGTGTGCCAGTGTCCTTGAGCATGCAGAAGGCTGCCACGTTACTGGAGTCGGATCGCTGCGGCTGGGCTTATGTGTCGCAATCTGCGTTGTCACCTGAGCTGGCAGGGTTGGCACAGCTTCGGACACGCATTGTCAAACGTCCGTGTCTCACAACGCTGGAGGTAGCGATCAACGCGTTCACCCCTCGCGCAGGTTCCCATATGGTGACAGGATTTGTACATAAGCCCTATCCACCGGTATATGCAAAGGTTGCCGCTGAAGGCGGGTTTGCCAGTTCTATCCTCGTTCGTGGGGTGGAGGGAGGAGTTACGCCTTCGTTAACGCAGGCATCGCGGTATTTCACCAGTCAGGATGGTGCGTCTCTTGTACAAATTGAGCTTGATCCTGCGCAACTTGGCATCGAGTGTGAAGAGCGGGCAGTGCCGCTACCATCACAGCTGATCAACGACACTGTGCGATCTGTAAAAGCACCAGATAATCCCTTTGCCCATGAGTTGTCACAGCATTCAGCCGCGTTAGGCATGGCCGCATTGCGTGGTGAGGCTGGATATACCCGCTATTCATTAATCTACGCAGCCGCTGTCATCTTACACGCGCGAGGTCTGGCAAACTGTATTAAAGAGGGTGGCGAGCTTGCCGGATCGGTACTGGATGATGGGTCAGCGCTGGCACGGTTCGATGCTGTCAAGGAATCTGCATAGCGTGTAGTATGAAGCGTGTATAGAAGCGTGTATAGAAGCGTGTATAGAAGCGTGTATGTGCAGCGTGTTTATGCAGCGTGTATATACCGCGTACGGACAGTGACACTTAAGCGGCCATTGCTACCGCAAGCTGTGCCGCCAGTCGTGCATTGTTGGTTATCAGTGCCTGATTAGTTGCAAGGCTTGCACCGTCGCTAAGCTCCACAATGCGTCCCAGAAGCCAGGGGGTTACCGCTTTACCAGTGACACCCTGAGCTTCGGATTCGGTTATCGCCTGGCGTATGTAACCTTCCATGATGTTTCGTGCAATCTCGCTGTGCGCAGGGACAGGGTTGCCTATAAGTACACCGCCGCCAATATCCATGGAATGCCTGGCGCGGATAAAGCTGACGATCTCGTTGACCGTATCAACGCGCATGGGTGCGGCAATTGCGCTGTCACGAGACCAGAAAGCGGGGAATGTATCCTGACCATAAGCCAGCACTGGAACACCCAGGGTCTCCAGCACTTCCAGTGTCTTGGGTATATCCAGAATCGCTTTGGCCCCTGCGCTGACCACACAAACAGGTGTTCTGGAAAGTTCCTGCAAATCAGCGGATATGTCAAAGCTCAGGTTCGCCCCCTGATGCACTCCACCAATGCCACCGGTGGCGAATACACCGATGCCTGCCAGGTGTGCAAGGATCATCGTTGCCGCAACGGTTGTGGAGCCATTGACACCGCGGGCTACTGCCATGGCCAAATCCGCACGGGAGAGCTTCATCGCGTCATTGGATCTGGCAAGCTGTTCTATCTGTTCGCGTGTGAGACCAATGGTCGGGATGCCGTTTAGTATGGCTATGGTGGCAGGTACCGCACCGCCATCGATCACGGCTTGTTCCACGCTTATCGCGGTGTCGCGATTTGCCGGGTAGGGCATGCCGTGGGTAATGATGGTGCTTTCCAGGGCGACAATACCGTGACCGTCGCGCAGTGCCGCCTCGACCTGTGGACTGATGCGGATGACGTCGTTGGACATGCAGGGAATCTCGATTGATAAAGGGGTCGCAAGTGTATGCCCTTAAGGTTCACAAATCCAAGGGCAGGCGACTACCACTCAATATGCTGGCAGCCATTGGCAAACCGTGGTGCGTAACTGCATCATCAAGTGATTTTCCAAGTGTAACCGCCGCTAGAGTCGCGCCAGCCAGCGTGTCACCAGCGCCATTAACGTTATGGTTGAGGTTTACGGGTGGTGGTTGTTGTGAGTTTTTTGTGCCATTACTGTGAATGATCATAGGCGCACCGCCATCGGTAAGCACAAAATCGTTGAAACCAATGATGGCCAAGGCATCGGATAACTGGTGCAAGGAAACGCTTGCGGCTGTGGTATGGTCCAGCTCGACCTGGGCAAATTCTGCCAATGCATAAGCCTCCAGACGGTTGCAGAACAGTAAATCTATATGGTGTGCAAAATGGGCTAACCGCACAACCTTATGTGGTGAAACTGCCATTGCCGCGATGAAGTTGTTCGCTGCACCGGCATACTCAATCAGACTGCTTATGCAATCGGTGGACAGGTTAGCGTCCAGCAAGACTGTGTGTGCCGGTGCTTCAATCCACGCCTTGATGATTGTCCTGGGGTGCAGCTGCTCTGCCAGTTGCACATCGGCAAGGCCCAGCTCAAGCTCACCCGACTCGGACATAACTGCGCTGTAACGTCCGGTTAAATTGCCAGTGATGAATTGAGGCTGAACCATCAGACCTTCATTCTCAATACGCGAAATCAAGGCCTGGCCGTCAGCGTCATCACCGATGGCAGCATGCAAATTAACGGTGCCGACAGACGCCTGTGAATACACGGATTGTGCTGCACGTGCTGCGTTGCATCCAACGCCGCCCACATAGCGTTGCCAGCTAACAGGGTTTGATGCTTTTGGCACAAACCTGCCTTTTACGCGCGCTACTTCGTCTACATGAAGAGCTCCTGCGACACTCATCAGAGGCTGGCGTTTTATCTTGAAGGGCATGAAATGATCACGTGTGAAGATAAAAGTAAGTCGCAGTGTACTACTTGCTACCTGTTTTACTTGACAGCGGCAAAAGCTGACGTATTTGGAACAGCCGGATCACAAGACCATTGAGTATTATTCACGCCCGAACGACGATTACGCGATGGCCACCGCCATGACCTCCACCCTACCTCTCATCGCGTTATCAAGACGCCTTAGAAAAACACCTTTCACGTCCCGAGTCATCAAACAGGGCGTCAAGGCGTTTACGACATACAACCATATGTTGTTGCCCACCGAGTTTGTTTCTCTGGAAGAGGACTACTGGCATTTGTGCTCGGCGGTGCAGGTATGGGATGTCAGCGTTGAACGTCAGATAAGTATCAGCGGACCAGACGCCACCCGGTTGGTGCAGCTGATGACGCCCCGGGATGTCAGTAACATCCAGCTCGACCGGTGCGTTTATCTTCCGCTGGCCGATCGAGACGGTAAGCTGATCAATGACCCTGTCGGAATTCGCCTGACAGAAAATCACTGGTGGTTATCCATTGCAGATTCAGACGTCCGCTTGTGGGCACAAGGGCTTGCCAGCGGCGCAGCACTGGATGCCGTTGTGGCAGAAGCTGATGTCTGGCCATTGGCCGTTCAGGGACCCAAGGCCGAGGAGCTGATGGCAAGAGTATTTGGCGATGAGGTTGCGGATATCCGCTTTTTCAGGCATCGGACATTACCTTACGCTGATGCCCAGTTCATCGTGGCACGCTCCGGCTGGAGCAAGCAGGGTGGATTTGAGATCTACGTGAATGACGTTGCTGCCGGACAACAGCTTTACGACGAGCTTTTTGAAAAGGGCCAGGATCTGGATGTCCGACCCGGTTGTCCAAATATGATTGAACGCATCGAAAGCACCTTGCTCTCGTTTGGTAACGATATGGATGCCAGGCACAGTGTGCTGGAATCCGGGTTGGGAAAGTTCATTGATCTTGATGCTGATATCGAAAGTCTGTCTCTGGCGGCTCTTCGCAAAGAACGTGAAGAGGGTTCGGTGCGACGGCTGGTGGGAATGATTGTCGAGTCGCCGGAAGGGCCAAGGCGATTTGCTGAGCAACCGTTTGCCATGCAACTGGGCTTACCGGTTGCGCAGGATAATCTGCCAGAAGATGTGCCCATGCAAAGCGTCGTACAGCATTGTCTTGGCTCGCAGGTGTACTCGCCGCGCTTCGGCGTGCAGCTGGCAACAGCCATGCTGGATGAGCCTCTGGCCAGCAACACGAGTTGCGATGTGGTAATGGCCGACGGCAGTGTTGCTACGGCTCGGCTATGCAATCTGCCATTCACAGCAGTAGATTTCATGCCAGCTTGCGATATGCCCTCTGAACCGAGTGTTGCCTGACGGCCAGTACGAAAGGCTGCTGCTGAGCGGTATACTCAGCGTTTACAGTTCCACGCAGACACGCGTTTCATGTTCAAACAAATAGCAGTAATTGGTTCGGGCACCATGGGCGCCGGGATTGCGGGGCATATTGCCAACGCCGGGTACAACGTATTGATGTTGGATCTGCCTGATGATGGCGCCAATGCTAATGCCATCAGCGAGCGTGCATTGCAGCGGCTTGTTAGCGTTGAGCCAGCTGCGCTCATGCATAAACGTGCATCCGGACTGATCACCGTGGGAAACACCCGCGATGACTTCCACAAGCTGGCTGAAGTAGACTGGATAATTGAGGCTGTCGTAGAGCGACTGGATGTGAAGCGTAAGCTTTATCATCGCTTGAGCGAGACGGTATCCGACACGTGTATCGTCACGTCAAACACCTCAACGATTCCTATCAGCCTGTTGGTTGAAACGTTGCCGGAAGACTTTCAGAAGCGTTTCGCCATTACCCATTATTTCAATCCCGTTCGTTACATGCGTCTGCTTGAACTTGTGCGCGGTGAGCAGACCGATGATGCAGTGATGCAGGCACTCGCTGAATTCAACGATACAGAACTTGGCAAGGGCGTTGTGCCTTGCAGGGATACACCCGGATTTCTGGGAAATCGCGTGGGTGTATTTGCATTACAGGTAGGTATCGATGAGGCGCAGAAGCTCAATCTGCCAATCGACATCGCCGACGCTTTGATGGGCCGACCCATGGGGATACCCAAAACCGGTGTGTTTGGCTTGTATGATCTTATCGGTATTGATCTGATGGCCGATGTTGTGCGCTCCCTGCGCAGTATTCTGCCCGAAGGTGATGCGTTTCATGCTGTTGGTGCTGAGAGTGACATGATCAACACAATGGTGGCGGCAGGACTTACCGGTAACAAAGGTGGTGGTGGTTTTTATCGCAAGTCACCTAAAGGTGAGAAGCTGGCGCGTGATCTTTCCACGGGTGCTTACGCTGCTATCACAACAGATACACCGCAACGCGCCTTGAATGCAGCCACCGCTATCATCGAACAGCAAGAGCCTCTGATCGATCTGGTGGATGGTGTTGATGCCCAGGCTCAATTCTGTCAGAACGTGCTGGCTCGTGTGCTTGGCTATGCTGCCAGTCTCATCGGTGATGTTACTGATTCCCCCCAGGACATTGACGATGCCATGAAGCTGGGATTCAACTGGATACGTGGCCCATTCGAGATGATCGACGGTTTGGGCATTGCCCGGGTCAGGCAGCTTATCGAGCAGTTGGGCATGCCGGTGCCCTCGGTGTTGCAAACCGATGATGCGTTCTATCAAGTGGATGCCTCGCAGTCTGCCTTGTTGGTCCGGCACGCATCAGGCCAAACACAGCCTGTGATGTTGCCAGACGGGGTTGTGCGATTCAGTTTCAAGCGGCGCACCTTACAGCCATTGGCCAGTAACCGTGCGGCAAGCTATTATTCGGTGGGTAACGATTACCGGTTAATTGAGTTTCATTCCAAGGCGAATGCGCTGACAGATGAGTCCATGCAGATTGTCCTTGCTGCTGCCAACGATCACGGGCGCGGCATCGTTGTTCACAACGATGCACAGCATTACTCCGCCGGGGTCGATCTGAATGCGTTTCTTGCATTGATTGATGCAAAGGACTGGCCAGGCATCGATGCATTTCTGGCACGATTTCAAGAAGCAGTGGAAGCACTGAAATATGCTCCTGTTCCTGTGGTTGGAGCACCTTCAGGTCTGTCGCTGGGTGGCGGTTTTGAAGTGCTGCTGCATTGCGATCAGCTGGTGATGCATGGCAACACGGTGTCAGGTCTGGTGGAAAGTGCGGTGGGTCTGTTGCCAGCCGGTGGTGGTGTAAAAGAGACCTATCTGCGCTGGTATGGGGTCTGCGGTGACTGGAACGAAGCCGCCTGGAATGCATGGATGAATATCGGGTATGGAGCCACGGCACATTCGCCGCAAACAGCTGAACGACTAAAGTATTTCAAACCGGATCATGATGAATGGATTATGAATCGCGACCGTTTATACACACGCTCACTTGATGTACTGGATCGTCTGTCTACATCGTATGCGCCTCCGGAGCCCCCGTCGTTCATGCTGGCCTCAGGCGACATACTTGATCGCATGAATGCATTCATGGATGCGGGTGTAGAGCGTGGTGATTTCTATCCGCATGATAAAACGGTCGCCATGCGCATTGCGTCAGTCATCTGTAGCGAGGATGGAACGTCGCAGCCTGTCAGTGAGGCGCTTCTCTATCAGCGTGAACGCAAGGCGTTTATCGAACTGGCAAAAACACCGCAGACGCGGGCGCGTATACATTCGCTTCTCAGTGGCGGTGGCACACTCAGGAATTGATTAATCCCTGTGAAGCATTCGTCCAGACGATTGATGGGTAAGCAGGTTAGTGACTTTGATGGTGACGTCAGCTGTTACCCTGAATTACTGAGTGCCGCGCAGATGCAAGCTGTGGATCAGCGTGCCATCGATCAAGGGCTCGACAGCTTCGAACTAATGAGCAACGCTGCACTTGGCGTCGTCGAACATATCCTCCACGTTCTGGATACTGAATATCGCGATTGTAGAATAGAAAATACACAACTTGTGGTGCTCGCCGGTCCTGGTAACAATGGTGGAGATGGATTAGTCGCCGCGGCCATGTTGCGTGACAAAGGCTATGCGGTGTCGCTGTTGCATTTTGGCTACCTTGCGCCAGAGCAATCGGATGCAGGTCGGGCTTATGCTTTGTGGAAGGCGCCTACGCTTTCGCTGGAAGATGGGCACCAGTTGCATGACGATCTCATCATGGATGCAACTCTTATTGTAGATGCCTTGTTTGGTGCTGGATTGTCACGGGCATTGGATCCAACTACCGCCGCTCTCGTTCATCGCGTTAATGAATCCCGTGCATGGGTAGTGGCTGTTGATGTGCCAACAGGTCTTGATGGTAACCGGCATCAGAGTACCGGTGCTTGTATTCAGGCTAATAGCACTGTGACATTCTGTCGTTACAAACCAGCGCATGTACTCTATCCGGGGCGTGCTTTGTGCGGTCGAAAAACGCTGGTGCAGATAGGACTGGACGAGCGGCAGTTTGATCACGGTGAACCCGACTGTTACCTCAATTCACCGACCGTTTTCAAACACGCCTTGCCCTGGATGGATGAGACATCACATAAATTTCAACGCGGTCATGTTCTTGTACGAGGTGGTCCCGTTTGTTGCACGGGTGCCGCAAGGCTAAGCGCTTGCACCGCTCTGCATTCAGGGGCAGGGCTAGTCAGCCTTGCATGTGATACAGAGGCTCTGCTGGTGAATGCCTGCCATCTGACAGCTGTCATGTTGGCACCCTGCGATACGGCGCTTGACTGGCGGGCACTGTTGGCGGATGAGCGCATGAATACGCTGGTTATTGGGCCTGGCAATGGTTTGACCGATGCCACTCGAGAGGCGGTGCGTACAGCGTTAGAACTTGGGCGCTCGTGTGTACTGGATGCTGACGCATTGTCCTGTTGGGAAGGAGAGGCAGATGAGGTGTTGTCGCTTATGACAGCGTCTGATTCAACGTTGGTTCTTACGCCACACAGTGGGGAATTCAAGAGACTGTTTGGGCAGACGGAAGCCGTGCACCAACCCTCAAAACTGCATCAGGCCAGAGCCGCCGCACGCTTGTGTGCAGGCACTGTGATACTGAAAGGAGCTGATACGGTTATTGCGACACACGATGGCAGGGCATGTATAAACGCCAATGCGCCTGCCTGGTTGGCGACCGCGGGCGCAGGCGATGTGTTGGCAGGATTGGTCGCTGCACTGATGGCGCAGGGAATGCCTGCGTTTGAGTCCTCGTGTGCAGCGGTCTGGTTACACGGCAGCGCAGCCGCTTCGCTGGGTTATCCGATGTGTGCCGAGCAGTTGGTCATGCAGGTGGGGCGCGAGCTGGCAGAGGTCATTGCTGATTGCTAGTAGTCCGTCAACCCGAAATATTAGGATTCAGAGTTCACCAGCCGCCGC
>CAYGSW010000011.1:0-42207 GCA_964352535.1 uncultured Granulosicoccaceae bacterium
TGAGCCCCTGTGGTCCAGCGTCACCCTTAGGACCTGTCGCGCCTTTAGGCCCTTGCGCGCCATCCGCTCCATCATTACCTTTGGGGCCCTGTGGACCAGTATCTCCCTTCGGCCCCTGTTCGCCTTGTGGTCCCGCTACATTTTGGCCCTTCGGCTGCGTGAAGCTTTTGAAGCCGCTGTTAGAAAAGGACTTGGGTTCACGAGCTCCATCGTTCGCGGCACCGGCGGTCGCATCGGGTTTGCCGCCTTGTTGTGCACCACCAACCTTAGCGCTGTCATCACCATCCGCTTTAGGAGCTCTCATCTTATTGGCGGCGTTGCCTGCACCTGATATCTTCATAGCCATAATAGTTTTATTGCCTTTGTTGTTTAAGGTGACAACTAACATAACAACGCGAACGCAACCAAACTAGTTGGGAATTGTACGTAGGTATCCGTACTACTACTTAGTGCCCATCTTAATGCCCAGCCAGAAACGACGAATTTGTCACAGCCAGCGCCGCCGAATTTCTGGGTGTGTATCGGTCAATACATATTCAGCCGGCATACTATTGAACTGACATTGATAACCGCTTTTTTGACGGACTTTGATTGCATTTATTTTAGGCCGCGACAAGCGTCAGCCTGCTACTTGAAACTGGCTGTGCTAGCGCTGGCAACTGCCATCCAGAGTTAGACGGCGCTTAAGAATATCAAACGCACCGGGGTGTAAGTCAGCCTGCAAGCCCAGACGTTGACCCAAAAAACCCTCATGCCCTTTCCAGGTGGCATTTGCCATTTTGTAGGCGCGCTTGAGTTCGGAAATATTGCCTTCGACACCGGCTCGAAAATCACGCAGGCAATCATAGGTTTTCTTATCGACGCATGTTGGTAAGTTGTGCCATCCCTGTCTCAATACTTGCCACCAACTCCTGCATCTCTGGTACCCAGGGCGTTTCATTAAACGTTGACAAATAATCTGTAAAAATGCTGATGCCTCGGTCTGTCTCTTTGCGCTCTTCTGACAGGATAGATGAATTTTTCCTTACTACCCAGAAATCCCACTTTAGCCCACGCTCTTTCTGAAGCTCATGCACCGTCTGGTTGTTGTGCACGCTCGACTGTACTAGTGGTCCGTCAACCTGATAATATCGATAGCAGCGAATCTGGCAGCCGCGCTATCAAGACGTCTTCGCGAACCTGTACTGGAGTACTGCGAGCGGAGACAACGCAGAGAGCGTGGCTGCCAGATTCGCCCTTCGGGAGTCTCACAGAGCTTCTTACGCAGGCTGTGCTGAATAACATAGGTACTCGCTTAGTCAGTTTGCCGAATGGTCTGATAAAACTCGGAAACGACAACTTGCAACGGATGCTATGAGAACATTCGATTTGTTAGCTGATCGCACGCTTTAATGTCACTACCACGCCCCGCCTTGGCATCCGTTCGTCAAATGATTCCTCATCCCAGCAACCCTCTGCCAGTATCTTGTCTTCGGGTATGCCTGCGTAAAGTAACTCCTCTCTAACACGCATAGCCCGTCCAAGAGCCAAACCTTCCTGTCCACCCTCATATCGGGTTGGACCCAGAGAACACCCAACCACCGACAGGACGTCGCTGCCAGGGTTGAAGCTGCGTAACAGCTCACGCAGGCGCGCTTTATTGTTGTCGCCCATGCGCGTCGAGTCGTTGGCGAATGTCAGAACTTTTTCCCCAACTATTCCCATTTCTACAAATAGTGACTCGAAGTTGGATTGTTGCAACTCTCTGACATTTTGCGTATTTTTATCGGCTAACGCACCAATCGCATCGAAACTCTGCGGCTTGGCGGTGGCTACAGATGGAGCTATCAGATCTAGCAGTGGCTGGCTTGTATTGTTAGTTGCCAAGGTAGCGAGACTTGCATCCGATTTCTCACGCTCACGCGGATCGGAAATATCGTTTTGTTCAGGGTAGGCAGGGACCGCTGGCGGATTTTGATCGCCACTCACCAAGTGCTCACCTTCCAGGACAGGTACGGTTGATTCCGCAGGAGGAACATCTGACTGAACCTTGTGTGCAGGCTTGGAAAAAATATTGTTGTCCAGTTTTAAACCGCTGGGATCCACACCTCTAGCTTGCATTGCACCAACCGGTATTATCTGACCGTCAGCCTGAGCGATATAGGTTCGTCTTACGGCAATGTCTCCCACGTTAACAGTAACTGTTTGCGAGACCTGAGCGCCATTTGCTGCTCCGCTCTCAACACTTTCCTCAAGACGCTCCAGGCGATAACTCACGGGGAGCGTTGCAGGCCCTGAACCAACTGCTCGAATGGCGTATCCAGCCGCTTGCAGTTCGTTTTTCAACGCTTCTGCAAAAAGCCCTTGCTGCAGACTGGTATCCGATGTGCCCAAGGTTGTCGTGGTTGGCGAGAGGCTGTCCACCTGCCGCAAAACAGACACCACATCTTTGGCAACAAGCTGGTTGAAATTGTCAGGTTGGTTCGATAAAGGTTCTGTTTTGCCAGACTGTGTCAGTACACAACCCACTGCCAGATAAGCCACTAGCACGATTGCCGCTAGCCCACGAAGGTCCGGTTTCGATTTCAAAGTTGGAGTTTCTGTCATGTTGATTCCCGTTACCGCTTGATTCCCGCGCATCAGAGTTAAAATTTGTTAAACGCACAACAATTCAATTATTTAGGTGGTCAATGCGCAAGCGCTGCCGATTATAACCTTTCGTTCAATGCACCTCGACCCTTCTTGAACGTTATCACGCGCAAACCCGGTTTGCACTAAAGGGATTTACCGACCATGCGACACACAAGGACACATCTTGATCTGCCTTTCAATCGATTGCTCATTTGCGTGGCTTCATTGGTAGAAAATTGATACATCATTGCTGTAAAATACGCGACAACCATAGTTCGACACGCAAGGCTTGAGTATCAATCTCACCTAACAATTTACCGACGAGAAAGGGCAGGAGAACCGTAATCAGCACCAATGCCGCCATCGACTTGATTGAAATGGACAGAAAAAACACATTGAACTGCTGTGCGAATCGATTGATCAGGCCCATTGATATATCAATGATGAAGATCACAACCATCACGGGGCTCGCTATCATGACCGTCAGGGTCATGAATCGGGACAATTCGGCCTCGAACAAAGACACTGACAACTCACGCAGACTGCCAACCGGTTGCAGCAATGGCCAAATGGCAAAGCTTTCCAGCATAACTCCCGCCAGCACCAGCAAACCACCAGCAGAAATAAACAGATAGTTTGCCCAACGGCCCAATAATTCGCCAAACAGCGTCACCTCATTACCGGCAATCGGATCGAAGAGCATCGCGAAAGAGGTGCCTATTTGCGTATCGATAAGGACGCCAGCCGCTTCGAATGCCCAAAGGAACACACCGAACAGTACGCCAATAACCATCCCGATAAACACTTCCTTGACGAACAGGTTTACCCACAACGCTGTAGCGATCGGTTCAGTTGGCAGCTCTGGCTGCACTACGACAGCAATCATTGCCAACGACAGAAATATCGAATTGCGAACCAATGCCGGAATCGTCTCACTGGAGAACAACGGCAGCAACAGAAAAGCGACTGCTATGCGTGTCGCAGATAGAGCAATGACGATGATGTAGTCGCCCAGTGCCGAAAACAATTCTGTCAGCATGATCGCTCAGGATCCGACAAGTGTGGGAAATATTGTAAATATCCGGTCGCTGAACTGGTACAGGCTGGTTCCCATGAAAGACGCCGTTAAGAAAATAGTCAATATCATGGCCACGAACTTTGCCGCGTATTGAAACGTTTGCTCCTGCAACTGGGTGGCCGCCTGGAAAAACGCAATCAACAGACCCACTACAGCGACAACCAGTACGGGTGGCCCGGCAATAATCAACACCAGCCAGAGTGCCTGTTGTGTCAATTGCAAGACCTCGGAATCGATCATGAAATTTCGCCAGAATTACAGCGCATAGGACAGCACCAGTCCATGGGCAAGCTTGGCCCAGCCATCGATAAGGACAAACAGCAACAGTTTGAATGGCAGAGACACGATAGTTGGCGACAACATCATCATACCCATAGCCATGAGCAGGTTTGAAATAACCAGATCAATGACAATGAAAGGCAGAAATATCAGAAACCCGATCTGAAAAGCCGAGGTTAGCTCGCTGATTGTGAATGCAGGAATAATCACGATGAAATCTTCTGACTGAACCGGCTCGCCGCCATCCGACATAAGGCGAACCGTGTTCTGAAAAAACACCCGCTCTCGTTCAGAGGAATGCGCCAGAAGAAATTCCCGCAGCGGCTCCTTTGCGGCACTCACGGCTACCTGCATATCTTCAGTGTTGGCTGAAATGTCAATATCATCCGGGACTGTCGCTAGCATGGCATTGCCAACCGGATACATCACGTACACCGTGAGGACTAGCGCCAGACCATTGAGCACTACATTAGGTGGTACTTGTTGTACACCGAGCGCGGTGCGCAACAGACTCAGTACCACCACAATCTTGGTGAACGCTGTGACCATGACTGCAGCGAACGGTGCCAGCGCCAGAACGATAACCGTCAGCAGCGCAGACGATGGAGAGAATTCTGAAAGATCCATGTATCAGGCACAATCCGCAGTTGTAGATGCTAATAGGCGTACCGCCTGTCCCATACCGAGTGAAACGACTTCCCCCGTGAACTTCTCTACTACTGATGTGCCGGTAATAAGATCCAAACAAACTCGCTTACCGCAAAGCGGGCCACATGCAATTAGATCTGGCCGAGCTGCTGAACCCGTGCGCCACTTACGGACGTCGACACTTATCAAATCAGCAAGCACGATGCTCAGTGTTGAAGTTAGTGATGATGTCTCGTCTGAGGAGGATGCAGATTGCGTGTCAACTATATGCATCCTGTCAAAGATACGAGTGAGCTCACCAGTCGCAGCATCGATTTGTACACTGGTTGAATCACCATACTGTGCTACCTCACGAATGCTCCCGTACCAGATTTCATTGAACGATGCTGGCATTACGATCAGTGCACCGGGCGCTAACCGCTGGATATCGTCAACACTCAGCTCGAACCGGTCTATGCACAGAGCTACTGGAATCTGCCTCCAGTCAAGAGCTACTACTCTAGCCAGTTCTGCTGGAAATGCAGGCATGTTGACCAGACGCTCTGCTGTTAACGCAAGTTGCACTATGCGCTCAGGTCCATCCAGTGCATTTAGCGTCACGTCGACATCAGCGCCGATCAATGGCTTAGCGTCAGACCCAGAACTCAGCGGCACTTGTTCATCCACTGGCAGAGGCTGCCAATCCAGCGCCGCAGCGCACCAATGATCAATGCACGTCAGCAACGGTTCATGCTCAGCCAGTGCGATGGCGTCGTTAAACAAGGCGATCTGCTTATCAATGTCAGGTTTTGTATCACCAATGGATTCAGCGGCCTTGAATTCTCCATTGCCCGATGCACAACGAAGGCGTAGGAGCAAATCGTCAGCGACAAACCATCGCCATACAGTTCCGGACTGTTGCCGAGCGAGAGCCTCATGCACTTCAGAAACAGAACGTGCCGATTTATGCGCGGACGATGATGAATCCTGGATAGACATATCAAACTGCTTCGCTGGTTAATAAAAGCCGGACGAGCTGCGCAACAGTACGTACGCCAAACTTGTTCAGGACACGCGCCCGATGCACTTCAACAGTCTTGATACTGATGTCGAGTTTGTCGGCCATATCACGGCACGGCATGTCTTCAAATAGCAGCTCAAACACCTCTTTTTCTCGGGGGGTTAATGATGCGCGGCTGGCATGTGTAGCTGCAATCTCTTCCCGCTCCATACGCTTGTACGGCAAGCGTTGCTGTGACAGTGCGAGAGCTTGCTCGACTGCTTCAGTCAAAGCCTGTTCGTTTAATGGTTTCTCAAGAAACGTAACCGCACCTTTGCCCATGGCAGCCACGGCAAGTGGCACGTCCGCATGCCCGGTCATGTAGATCACTGGTACACGCAGATATTTTTCGAGGAGAAGATCGTGTACATCAAGCCCACTCATACCAGGCATACGCACATCGAGCAGCAAACAGCACACCTGCGATTCCGGTACCGACGCCAACTCCTGGACCACAGCCGTCTGGTCAGCGTGCGCACGCACTGTGTATCCCATACTCTCCAGCAACCACGCCGTGGAGCTACGAAATGCTTCGTTGTCGTCGAGTATGAAAACAAGTGCAGAATTCTTGACAATATCCATGTGTCTACTCAGTAACTTGTGCAGAGTCTGTCGCTGGTAACCGGACGTGGGACGTTGAACCCCGGTGCGCGTTGGGTGATAACCATAACCTCCCCTGATGCAATTCGACAAACGAGCGACATATGTTCAAACCGATTCCCATTCCATCCGGTTTCATTGTTGCAAAGGGAACAAACAGTGGATCGTCCGAGCCCAGACCGCAACCCCTATCAACAATATCGATACACACATCATCGTGTTCCTGCCAGGCTCTTATCTCCAGGTAACGTCGGTCCGCATCGAGTTCTGACCCGGCATCAACGCCGTTTCGCATCAGATTGATCAGCACTTGCTGGAGCATGGTTTGGTCGCCGATCACCACCAGTGGAGACGGTGGCGTTACAAGGGAAACGCGATATCCGGCACTGGTAAATAACCAATCAAGTAATGCTACTGACTCTTGCAGTGAGTGACAAATATCAACCGGATTGCGTTGCGGTCGGCGCGACTGAGTGAAGTTTCGAATTCGCGTTATTACATTCGCGGTAAATTGTGTCTGGTCCAGCGCTCTATCGAGTGCCTCGACAATCCCATCAAGCGATGGCTCGGGCATTTGCAGTCGATTGCGAATGCCTCGCAGTAAATTGGTAATCGTACCTACTGGCTGGTTTATCTCATGTGCCAGAGCGCTGGCCATTTCACTCACTGATATTGTTCTGGATGTGGAGAACAGGCTTTCTCTGGCCGACATGTAGCGACGCGCATCTACTGTAACCCCGTCCAGCTCGTGCAAGGCAACTGCCGAAAAACCATTGCCCAGTACACTGACGCGCACATCCAGCACGCCGTGACCGTCAGACGATGAGCTGCTGACATGCAATGATTGTCGGGAACCAGATACGCGAAGGTGATCGGCCAATGCGGTGATATGCGAACAGGCACTTAGTAGCGAGTGACCAATGCGCGCATCCGGAGCATGCCGAACAAATCCACTCGACAACCAGGCAATCTGACCGTGCTCTGTGTCGACCAGCGCCATGGCGTAATCGAATTGCTCTATCGCACCTGTAACCGCTTCGTTGATCTGATGTTCGGAAACCGCGTGCATCTGTTTGATTGGTTTATCCTGGATTGATGGCGACGCTGCATTTCCCAAGCCCACAGGCTGAATGACGGAACTCGTCTTCAATGCCATTTTGCCACCCTCGGGCGAAAATGCCACGTTTGCGGCTCAGCAACAATTCGCTGCCGGACAATCCGAACACCAGCGATCGATTCATCGTTGATTTTGCAGTGGATGGAAGCCTGCACAGCATCGAGGCAGCAGTTATGAATACTCCAGATGCCGTCACCGGATCCACGTTCGCTGGCGAAGTCATCAGCGACACGAAAAGCATCGCAAGTCACTATCAGTTGATCCGAGGCGTAGCCAACTATTACAAGGTAGCCAGTGTCACCAAACGATCCATCAAATCCACACACCATCACAACCAGGTCACAGTCAGTATGTGCAGCCGTTACGCCATCTAACTGCGATACCAGGGATTGCCCGGGGAAAACGTAGGCGGCCAGATTGCCACTCCAACCGGACAATTCAATTTTCTTCTGCATGGTCTCCAAAGCAATCTCTATGGCATGCAGCAAGGCTTGATCGAACGGAGCGTCAGAAGCCGTAGTGGGATCCTCTTTGTCAGAAGAGGTGAAAGGTTCTTTGTCGCTCTGGTGGGAATCCCGTTTCCGCCGTCTCACTTTGTCGGTCCCAAAATCCGGATCCGCTTGCAGATTAGTAAGTGCCGCCTCCTCAGCCGACAGGGACAGGACACGCACTCCTGTGACAGAAGGTGCCTGCATATTCAACGCCGCAGCCATGGCAGCCGTACTCGATAGATTCTGCAAAGCGGGCAAGGTGCTGGCTTGCTCGGCACGCAAGCGGCCAAGCTCTGCAGTAATCGTTGATGACACCCATCCTGTCAGTTCCAGCAATCTTAAGCTTTGCGGATTGGTAATGCTGCTGTCTTGCACTTGCGGAGCAGCGTGCACAGAGAGGTTGACGGGGTCAATCATGCTGCCGTCAACCGTCTTTTACTGATCCGTCAAGCAGAACAATCCTGTCAATACTGTGCCCGCGTGCTATCAGCCCAGATTCAAGATCATCCAGATAACGTTTCATGTTGTCGCGCGATGAGCGTTCGGCATTCAACTGTATCTGCCACGCGCCATTGGCATGTCGCGCGAGCTGCATCGATGTAAGGCCGAAACCAGAATCGACAAGTCGAAAGGTCATGGCAGTTCCGGCAGCAACGGAGCGCGCCTGCAAATTATCAAGCAGCGTTGCCACACTAGTGGCCGACAAAGCCCCCTGCAACGACGCTTCACCGCCAGCCATACTGACAAGCAATCCACTTCCAGCAACGATACCTGTTGTAAGACCTGCTGAATTTGCAACCGAGGACGACCAGGATGCAAGTCCATCAGTATTCTCAGGCTCTGCACTGGCGTTTGATTCATCCCCTGAGTCGCCTTGCGAGTTAGATTCAGTGCGTGGTGGCGTTCTTGACTGTTGCACGGATTGCTCGTCAGTTGTATAGGCTGCTGATCCCTTATCCTCAGGCAGGCCGTCGGTTTCAACCCGTTGCTCCAGTGACGACAGCTTTCTTGCAAAGACTTCACCATCTGCGGCGGTGTTCGATCGCTGCACTGTCGTATTGGATGGGTTTACAAAAGAGCGCGTCTGCGTTAGTACTGATGCAGGCGTTGGTGGCGATGGCGATGGCGGAGGATTGCCTAGCGTTGTGCTCATCAAACATACTCCTTATCGAGCAAGCTCGGTGGTCGAGCGAACAGATCATCCATTTGATGGGTCTCCTTACGCAATTGAACTCGTGCTGTTCTGCCTCGTTCTTCCGATTCCATGGTAGGTAGCGTGTTGAGTCGTGCATGCAAACGTGCCCATGCAGACCGGCACTTATTGAGTTTTCTTCGCTCCTGACGCACGTCATCCCGAGCAATGCTGTGGTAGTAACGCTCCCGACCGAGATCAAGTCGAAGCATTCGTCTGTGCGATGAATACTCCTGCAAGGCCGCAGCCGTCAAAACGGTACTGCTACTGCAAGGCACAACGTGCTCGAGCCTGGCCTGCAGCTCATCAACGAGTTGCCGTTGTTTGCGTAATGCCTCCTGTGCAGCGCTCATGGACAGCTGCTGTTTCTCGAGTGCACGCCGTGCGCGAGCCTCTTGCAATTGCCAGAGTTGGGCAAGCTGCTGGATATTGCGTGAATTCATCCGTCCCCACCGATCGCAAGACTCAGCTGATCCCAGGCCTCACTCGCGTTGGTTCGCGAATTCACTGTTTGTTGCAGAAAATCAGCAATGGCAGTTCGATGTTCGATAGCTGAGTCGGCTACCGGATCACTACCCTTCTGGTACTCACCAACCTGAACAAGGAATTCTATTTCCTGATATTTGGCCAGCAGTGTGCGTAAGCGGTGGGCTTTTTCCATCTGCGCGTTGGTGTGCAGTTGTGTCGCAAGCCGACTGATACTGGCCAGTACATCGATCGCAGGGAAATGGCCGCGCTCAGCAAGTTTGCGCGACAATACGATGTGCCCATCAAGTATTGAACGTGTCTCTTCAGCGATAGGGTCGAGCCCGTCATCATCGTCGGTCAAGACTGCATAAAATGCTGTGATAGATCCGCGGTCATCGTTTCCGCTGCGTTCAAACAAGCGAGGTAGATCGGCAAATACCGAGGGGGTAAAACCCTGGCGAACCGATGGTTCGCCAACGGCGAGACCGATTTCACGAACCGCCCGCGCGTACCGGGTAACAGAATCAATCAACAACAATACGCTCATGCCCTGTTCGCGGAACCCCTCTGCAATAGCCGTTGCCGTGCGTGCTGCTGAAGCTCGCTCCATAGCTGGCCGATCAGATGTTGACACCACGATGACCGATCTGGCTTTACCGGCATCACCAAGATTTTCTTCAATGAACTCGCGTACTTCGCGGCCGCGTTCACCAATCAGCCCGAGCACAATGACATCCGCCTTACAGTGCGACGCAATCATGCCGAGCAACGATGACTTACCAGCGCCAGCAGGTGCGAAGATACCCAACCGTTGTCCAATACCTACGCTGAGCAGTGTGTCAATCGCTCGAACACCCGTTTCAAGCGTGGAATCTATGCGTCGACGACTCAATGGATTGGGCGCTGCCGCATCGATTGGTCGTTGCGGCAAGAAATGACTGTCGCTCAAATCGTCCAGAGGCCGGCCAAATCCATCCACGATATGCCCAAGTAATCGCTCTCCAGTGGGAACCGTGACCTGGTCCGCTAGAATGTGTACTTCCGAATCGACCGCAACACCGTTTATGGCACCCAGAGGAATAAGTAGCGCGTCTCCATGATCAACACCAACGATATCTGCCAGGATGAATTCATCACTGAATGGATTTCCGATTCGACAACGCTGTCCGATACGTGCAGGCAAACCACTGACGCGTATGGCAGTGCCGACCGCGCGAACGACGCGACCAGAGTGGCGTACAGTTGCATGACCTCGAAGCCTTGCCTTGAGCGAATCCACCGGGTCAATCACTGTTGGCGTATCTGTCATGGAATCACGGTGATCCAAGACGTGATGGTGAGGCCAGCAACTCGCCAATGCGCTGCAGCTGGGTTTCAAGATCAACATCAATGTTGCCGGCCGGAGTCTCTAGCTGGCAAAAATCCAGTGGCACATCATCAACGCCACTGACGCTCTTGATGATCGTTTGCTCTTGTGCCTGCAACTGTTGTTTAATACCCTGCACACGACTGGCATGAACTTTGAGCGTCACAGCGGGTACATCCACCAGTTCAGCTGCCGCTGTACGCGCCTGAGAGATCATCCAATCAAGCGGATCACACTCACCGGCAATACGTCTTACTATTTCTATTGCAAGGGTGGCAGCCGACTCTTGCAAGCTCTGCGTTATCTGCCGCTGTTCTTGAGTGAGGCGCAGCAGATGGGAAGCGGTTTCAATTCGACCTGCATCCATGGCAGTCTCCTCACCAACCTTGAATCCTTCGACCCGACCTTGTTCGAATGCGGCTCCATCAGCCGACTTTCGATTGGCGATCAGCTCTGACAATTGTTCGGATGCCTCGACAGCAGAATATACATCACTGATTTGCTCTGCCGGAAACACCCGCTGATCCGTTGCAAGCCAACCACACTCACTTTTGAAAAGGGTCACGAAGCTCATGCAGTTTCAAACGCCGATCGAGCTTGGGTCTCAAGCTCAGTCGTTTTATCTGAAGTTGATACCTTTGACGCGGATCGGATCTGGCCTGCTTGCGTTCGCTCGGCAATCTGAGCGCGCGTCTGTTCGGTATCAAGATCTGTTGCTGCTTCGAATTCCGCTTTATCTCCCGGCACCTCAGCAATCAGCCGCATCGCTTGTTCAATGACGTTCAGTCCAACCGCACGCGGCAGGGTACCGGCTACCGATCCAAGCAGTGTCACGAAGGTATCTGCAGGAAGACCAGGGGCAACTGTTGACATCAATGCAGCAGACCCGGCTTTACAGAGCAGACTATCCACCTGCGAAGCGATCTCGTTTACATCAGCATCAGGGAAATCAAACGGAGCGTGGCCAGTAAAATCAGGGTCCTGAGCACTCAACCGGGCCAGCGTATTAGCGTCATCCGCCGCAATCGTGGTGCCGCGCTTTGTTTCGCCGTGATGTGTCGCATTTGCTTCGATTTCACCCAGTAATTTGTGTAAAAGCGAACTACCGATTGATGAACTGAGCGCAATAAGCACTCGCCCATCGATGCAGCGTGCAATCTGGGGTGATAGAAATACCGCACCGGAAACGCGCTGCATGTGCAATAGTTCGGCTGATTCAAGAAACGACCACTGCGGAACCTGGGCCAGTTCGTTCCAGCCCCACACACCCGGTGATACCAGGTTGTTCTCACGTGCCAAATTCAACAAAACGCCAGCAGAACGTGCTCGATGCCGTCGCTGCCTTGCCAATTCAGCACTTGCCGGAGTGATGTTAATCATGCGGGTCCCGCTCTTTTCCAGACGACGTTGGAGCTAGCTTGGCCGAAGCGGAACTTTTGCTGCGAAATCCATTTGCAGTGCGCGCGCCAATCCAGCCTAAGGCGGCAAAGCACGCAGCAAGTAAAGTCCACAAGGCAAGTGACACAGGGTTTGCTGCAAAACCGAAAGACATAAGAAGAGTATCCGGCGGGCTGTCGGCTTTTCCCGTTTCAGGAACAGCATTTGAATCGGGCCACCGACTACGATCAGCTGCTACCAGCATAACTGTCACATTTTCGTAGGGTACGTTCTCAACGCCGTCGACTACCAGCGCTTTGATCTGGGCCACTATGGGTGCCAGATCAACCTCGGCACGATGCTTGACCAGAACAGATGCTGAAGACTCCGGGTTGTCGTCCTTCAGCGAATCGTACTCCGGTACAGCGAGGTGTACACGTACACCAACCACTCCTTCTATGGTGGAAAGTGTTTGCGAGAGTTCTTGTGACAACGCGTAGTTCAGCCGCGCCCGTTCTTCGAGTGGCGATGACACAAATCCCTCTCGGGCGAAGACATCTCCCATGCTGTCGAAACGTGCTCGCGGAAGCCCATTGGATTGCAGCAGACCAACGGCCTGAGCAAACTCGTTCTGCGACGTTGATACCGTGAATTGCCGATCACCTGAAGAGGCTTTACTAGCCTGCAAGCCAGCGTTGTACAGAAGCGCAACCATTTCGTTCGCTTCCTGCTCCGACAAGTCCGCGTAGAGCGTTTGCTCATTACACGCCACCAGCAACAACAGAACAGGTGCCAATATAAGTGGACGCAAGCGACAGCCGCCCAATCCACCTTGTCGTTGTGCCGTGCTGTTCATGTTCAGCTCTGTTGTCGGAACAGCTGCTGAATACCGTCTGCTGTTCGGTTGGCAACATTGGCAGTCAACTGCGCATGGAACATGAATTCCTGACTGCGGGCAGTGAGCATGACGATCTCACTGGGCGTGAGTTCGTTGCCCGACTCTAGAGCGGACTGCGCGTAGTCCACAAGATCGAGCGCTTCGGTGTTGATACGATCGAGCGGCTCGAACAGGGCTTTGGCAACCGAGGACGGCGCAGCGGATTGCTCGGCACGTTCCAGACTACCGGCAAATGCACTCGCATCAGACCCGATATTCGCGCCGTATCCGGCCTGGATTGTCTGTGACACATTGCCTGCTTCGGCACCGGTTACGCCTGATAACGATGTTGCCAGTGGTGTGTGCAGTGTTGGATCCATGGGGTTGCCTATTGCTTGCGAGCCATCGTTTCGAGTGCCGATCCCATACTGGTCAGGGCGGTATGTGAGCTGTTTGACAGAAACTGCATACGCAAAGCTTCGGCAGTGACCATCGTGATCTGCGCAGGTGAATCATTGCCCGCCTGGAGCTGGTCCGCTGCATCCGTTATTCGATTGGCCTGATTGTCCAGTGCTTGACCCCAAGCCTCCGCCATTGCTTCGAACCAGCTGCCATCTCTGCTGGCTCCACGATTTCCGGTGTTGTTAGTGCCTGCATTGACTGCGATTTGTAACTGTGTGAGTTCACTCATGAAGCTCTCCTTAGGGTTTGTCGGTTTTCGCCGACCGTCAAAATTCAAGTTCGGTTTTCTGGCCGCCCTGCTCAAGCAAGACCCGCCTATTATTAATATCGATGATCTGTTGACCGCTGGGTAGCAATGAACCTACAAAATAGCGCGATCCGTCTGCAGTGAGCAAGTAGGCCGGATCGCTGGACACAACCATGGCCACACGTTTACCCGGATCAATCGGAAGTTTCCTGGTCGGCGTGACAGAGCTACCGTCTTTTGGTTCGGGTGGCACATTGATTAGCTTCAACGTTGATACTTGCGGTACATCTGCACGCACGGCATCTTCCAGCATCTCCAGTTGCCTGACATCTGCAACACTGGTGCGCACTTCAACTGCGGCTGCCCCTGTGGCACCGACTTCGGCGTCCACACCATTGGTCCGATATACATCCGCGACAGCGCTCGCCAGCTTCTCACCAACGGCTACATCCAACTGCACAGGTTGGCCGGACTCTTTCAGTAGTTCAGCAAGCTCCAGCTTTTCACGCTGGGTATCCACAAACCCTTCGACAAGCACAATATCTGCAGTTGTGCTTGCTTCAAGCTCATGAAACGGCGATGCAGCCAGTAGAGTCGTTATGCTGGGTCGTGCCGCCACTTCCTGTGGAAGATTATTCTGCCACCAGCTGGCCGCTGCAAGACTACACAAGGCAAGCATTGGAACTACCACGACCAACGCACGAGAAGGCCACCGACGTGGCGGTAAATTGCCTTCTGTTTCTGATTTCCGACTGACCCCCGCCGGGCTTGCGCCTGTTTCTGACGTGTCGCCTTCTGACAAAACCAACAGCACTGAGTCGCCCAGCCGCACGTTAGTGCCATTGGTCACCGATACGGATTCATTCAACGCCAGTGGTGAGCCACTTACTTCGCCATCAAGTGTCGCATCCAGTGCTTGCCACTGGCAACTCTCCGGTGTGACACGTACTAGCGCCGCATGCGCGGGGATCGCCGGATCACGCAGCACAACATCGTTGTCAAAGGCAGAACCGATTCTGACATCACACCCGGCATGCAACTGCAGCTTTGCGCCACGTTGCGGACCATCAGCAATGATCAATTCAAGCGGCGAAAGAGACATCATCGAATTTCCTGCCACCCGGATTCATCCACCTTCAGTGGTTGTGGGACAGCATTCGGAACGGCATTCACGACCGGATGACTGGGTATTTCTGTCCAGCCTTCGTCATCAGGTTTGAATGCGCCTGCAGTGGTGGACACAATTTCATCGAAGCCAGTATCTGGCAGAGATTGCAGCGGTGACGGACTGCGCTGCGTCGGCAATCGTTGGCGTAGCGTCGGCGGCTCTGGTACGGGCACAATTACAGTCGAATTTGGCGGATCTGCAATGGGTTTGCTTGTGGTAGCGTCCTGCGCGGACACCGTACCAGGAGTCAGCGTCACTGAGCTGCGCATTGGCGGTAACTGCTCTGGCAATTCTCTGAGTTGATCTCGTGCAATCAGCGCACTGTCCAGCCCGATAGTTCGTAGCGGCGCAGTTTCGATAATATCGTACTCTTCGCCAGAGCGTATCGGTGCATTCAGAGTTCGCACAGTGGTGGGAACATCGACCAGACGAGGAGTAATCAGAAACATACGTTCAACGCGAGTACTTGATGTGCCATTGCTGCGGAACAAGGCACCGAGTCCCGGAACACTTCCAAGCAACGGTACTTTTCTGACCGTATTGCTCTTGCTTTCACGTACGAGCCCTCCGATCAGCAGACTTTGACCTGCCCTGATAAGCGCTTGTGTGTTGACCGTTGAACGATCGATGATGGGAATAGAGTCAACCTGCCGATCAGTGGTTGAACCATCCTCGATGGTTACCAGTAGTTTGATCTGCGCACCTTCATCGGTGTCAAATACATGCGGTGTGACTCTGAGCGTAGTGCCCACGGACACATTAAACAGATCAACCTCCTCCTCACCGGCCACCCGCACAAAAAATGTGGAAGTGGTATCCAGGATTGCTTCAACATTTGACAGCGTGATGACATGAGGCTTCGAGACGATACGAGCAGCGCCCTGCGATTCCAGCGCCTGAATGCGGGCAATAAATTGTGTTCGTCCGCCCATGACCAGCGAGACGATTCCTCCCTCACCACGCGGAGTTATATTTGCATCGGGTTGCAGCAGCAGATCGGTGGACGTGCCGTTACCGAACAGTGCTTCATCGTCGCTGCCCTGCAAGCGCCAGTTGATGCCAAGTTCACGCAAACGATCCGTGTTGAGATCAATGATGGTGGCTTCAATCTCGAGCATGCGAGGCTTGACGTCAAGCGACTCTATCAGGTTCGCATACATGGACATGCGATCGGCATTATCGCGGATGATCACAGCGTTCAACCGGGTATCTGCCACGATGCGAGTATCAATCGTGCTTTGCACTCCTTGATGCTGTACAGGTCCGGAGCCTGTTGGGGGATTGTCCGTAATAGCCTGCTGGTTCTGTGCGGCTGGGTCGAGTACGCCATTGCCTCCCACCGCCTGCAGACCCTGACCCCGCAGCCCGGGCAATGTATTGCCCTGCGAGCGACGTACTGATGTAACTGGAGCGTTTAGTGTTCCAGGCCCTATCAGTTCTCTCAATACCGTGGCAATACCCGGAACTATCAATTCCTGCCCCCCCATCGCCAGTGACACATCATCGGCCCAGCCGTATTTCAGTCGAAATACGCGAAATGTCACTTCGGACGATGCTGGCGATTGAGTTGTCGTCCTGGTAGGGGATGTATTTCCGCGAATTGCAACGACCAGTTCATCGATCTGTTCGAGGAAACGCTGCGATCCAGTAACCACCAACCCGCCATCCGAACCCGCCTCGACCCTGTTAAGTTCATCTTCGAACCCAAGTTTTCTCGCGTTGTCTACAACACGATTTGCCACTTTTTGTGATACCGGGAGAATCGAGCGCACGACATCGTTCGACGAATAGACATGCGCAACAGCGCCATCAAAATACAAGGTCAGCTGAAAAGCACTACTGATGTCGCGAAACACCTCGCGCGCACTTTTTTCAAAGTCACCGTTGACCGAACCGACAATCTCGGGCGATATCTGCACCGGCACACCCAGTTTGCCAAACAATTCTTCAATGAAGCCGTCGATCGGCTGCTCCCGCGCCTTGAGCAATACCGGCTTGTCAAAATTGGCGATATCGGCTGCATTGACTGACGCTGCGAATACGAAACCAAGAAGCATCGCAACCGCCGCTGCATACAGGCGCGGTTTTCGTACACTCAATGACTTTTCGCATTCTAAAACACCAAGAGATTGAAAGTTCATGACATTCAGGCTGTGGCAAGTTGTGGGGACACATCCGCAGTCACTTGCTGCAGTACATCCAGTTGCAAAGTAGGTAATAGTTCATTGTAACTGAGCACGGGCGTATCGAAACACTCCCGTGCAATCAAAGCTCGAACATGGCGGCGCAACTGGACACTGGTCAGCAAGGCGTCCGGCTTGGTTTCTTTGATGGCAGCAACGATGTGTTTTCTTATATGTGCAGCCACGTGGGGGTCGAGCACCAGCTGCTGCATGCCCCCTGAGGTCCGTATTGCATCATTCAACTGATCTTCCAGCGCAGCAGACAAGGCAACGGCCTTCATGTTCCCCTCGGGTGCGTAGCGATAACAGGTTTGCCGGGTCAACCCCATGCGCGCGAACTCTGTAAGACTGCCCAGATCCTTTTCATGTTGAGCTGCCTGGATTAACGATTCCAGAATACTGCGAAGATTGCGGATCGAAACTTCCTCTTCTACCAGGTTGCGCAGAATAGCGGCAACATTCTGGACCGGAACGCTACGTAACACTTCCTTGACGACGTCCGGGTAGTCTTCATTGGCAACTGCCAGCAACGTACTGGTTTCCTGAATACCGAGAAACAGGGTTGCATTTCGACGCAACGCCATTTCACACTCTGCTGCAATGACCTGGAGAGCATTTGTTCGGGCAACTTCCTGCTCAACGATGGGCACCTCGAATGCATGCAGCTTCCAGTCTCGTGCTTTGCCGACACGCCAATGAAATCGCACGGCCGGTAATGCCACTCCAGAGCGAGACTGCACTGTCTGGACGCACTCGATCATGGCTTCACGCAGCTTCTCGTCTCCTTCACCGCCAGCCAGAGCGTGAGGTACTTCAAGCAGCAAAGGTACTGATGGATGAACTTGAGCTGCCTCTGTACGGTAAACAGGGCTAGGCTTTCTTGACTTGTCGTTCATAACAGCTTCGAACGTGCGATTCTGACTGGATATTCTTGCGAAGTGGGATCGCAGCGTGGGTAGCAGAAAGCCACCGGAAAGCGCCAGCGCGATACCGATGCCCGCAAACACGAGACCCGGAAAACCCGGCACAAATGACAGAAGCAGGCAAATCCCACCGGCCACCATGGACACCCTGGGTATAGCGCCGAATTGCTTTTGTATGGAATCACCCAGATTTTCGGAGACTCGATCATCTGTTGAGCGCGTCACTATCAGACCTGCCGCCATTGCACCAAGCAGCGCCGGTATCTGCGCCACCAGCCCGTCGCCGATGGTTAGAATGGAATACTTGGCCATGGCGACTTCAGCTGCCATGCTCAGTTGAAAAATGCCTATGGCAAGACCACCGAGCAAGTTGATGACGATAATGACAATGCCGGCAATGGCATCGCCTTTGACGAATTTCATCGCCCCATCCATGCTGCCGTGCAGCTTGCTCTCCATTTCCAGCACATGGCGTTTCTCACGCGCCTCGTGCTTGTCTATCAGACCCGAACGCAAATCTGAGTCAATCGACATTTGCTTGCCGGGCATGGCATCCAGAGTAAAGCGGGCGCCCACCTCCGCCACTCGCTCGGCGCCCTTGGCGATAACCAGAAATTGCA
This sequence comes from uncultured Granulosicoccaceae bacterium, assembly GCA_964352535.1. Classification (GTDB taxonomy): domain Bacteria; phylum Pseudomonadota; class Gammaproteobacteria; order Granulosicoccales; family Granulosicoccaceae; genus Granulosicoccus. The sequence goes on from CAYGSW010000011.1 coordinate 18,746, forward strand.
CCAGCGTGATTATCAGGAAAACGACAAGGCCAACTACCAGGTTTCCGCCAGCCACCATCTCGCCAAATGTGTTAATGATGTGTCCCGCATCACCATGCAACAGGATGAGTCTTGTCGTTGCAACTGACAACGCCAATCTGAATAGCGTACTGATCAGCAAGACACTGGGAAACGCCGAAAACTGCAACGCTGTAGTTACATAGATGCCCATCAATACAAGCATGACACCCAAGGCAATGTTCATCGCTACCAAGGTATCGATGACCCACAACGGCAACGGCAAAATCATCAATGCAATAATAGCCACAAGCAGCAAGGCGAGCATGAGATCGCTGGAGCGTTGCATGAATCCCGATCGAGGCCCGGGATCCTTTTCTGTAAAAACTGACAGATCCATTATTTTGCTATTTCAATTTCCATTTGCGTGCTAAGGGACTGTTACCACACAGCCATAGTTATCACAATTCTGCTGTAAACTAATCTGCCAATGGTTGCGCGATGGAAAGAAACTGTACTGTTGTCCATCTACTGTGACGCTATTGACTGACATTTTAGGCAATTCATCTATTGGCAATTACATATTGGCAATTACAATTTGTGACATAGTTCACAGTATTGCCAAACGGTCGCGGCAGGTGCATCGTCCGGATAACTTACAATTAAACGATGGCACAGCAACAGGACAGTGGCAACAAAACAGAAAAAGCCACGCCAAAAAGCCTGCGCGATGCCCGCAAGCGCGGCGAAATCCCGAAGAGCAAAGAAATTACCAGCACCCTTGGCCTGGCTTTTACCATGGTGCTTTTCTGGCTGGCTTTCGCCGACAGCGCTGAACGACTGGCAGAACTGCTGATCGACGTCATCTCGCTGCAAGAAGAACCATTTAGCGAAAGCCTGGTCACGTTGGGCGACTCCGCATTGAAAACGCTTCTGGCTCTTTCTGCACTTGTTCTGCTGCCCGTTGCAGGCTTCGGCATGATTCTGGAGTACCTGCAAACCGGACCTGTTTTCGCGATGGAAAAGGTCAAACCGAAAATGTCCAATCTTGACCCGGTGCAAGGTGTCAAGCGGATGTTCAGCATGGATAATTTCATCGAGGTTATCAAGAGTATCGTTAAAACAGCTCTACTGTTCGCGATCGGGTATTTCGTCATCAGTTCACTGCTAAACCAGATTATATTGTTACCTGGTAGCGAACCCGGTACGCTGGTGTCAGCGGTGTTTGCACTTGCGGTACAACTGTTCGGCTGGACGGTCGGATTGTTTTTATTGATCACTGCACTGGATCTAAGCTACCAGCACTATTCGTTCGCCAAGCGCATGAAAATGAGCATGCGTGACATTCGCCAGGAGCACAAGGACAGTGAGGGCGACCCGATGATAAAAGGGCAACGTACCCAGCTTCACAAGGAATGGGCGCAGGAGAGCGCCACCCAAGCTGCGGGTGATGCCACTGTCCTGCTGGTCAACCCCACGCATATCGCCATCGCGATTACCTACGACAAGGAAACTACGCCCATTCCACTGGTATCAGCCAAGGGCGAGCATGAAATCGCACGTGCCATGCGTGACGCAGCAAATCAGGCGCATGTGCCAGTGCTGCGCAATGAGTTGCTTGCGCGGACGCTGCTGGCCGATGTTGATGAAGGTGACCTCATTCCGCGTGAACTGTTTGATGTTGTCGCAAGCGTTATTTTGTGGGCTACTCAAACTCGGTCAATAATCACCCAGCAGCAACATGGTCCATCATACTTTGACATAAGACCATCCAATGAACCACCGGGTGAGGATCTCACAAGCTACCCGAACGGCGTTTCTCCACTGACTGTCAATAGCATTCAAAGTGAAACTTCCGAGCCTGCTGATGGCTCCGCGAAACCGACTGGTGAAATGACTGATGATTACCCGGCAGCCTTTAACTGATGTCACTTGATGCCCTTGGTAGCTTACCGTTCACGCTTCTCGCGCTGGTTAGCGTCCTGCTGCTGGCTTGGGTTGTTGTGCACATACTGGCACGGCTCGGTGTTGGAAAATCCACCGGCGACTCCCGCATGCGTATCGTCCAATCATTACCGACAGGCGCGCGCGAACGCGTTGTTCTACTCGAATTCGATGGAAAGCAATACCTGCTTGGCGTGACAGCAGGAGGAATTTCGGTCATCGAACGCCGTTCCGTTCCAGACAATGGAAAGCCGCCACTATCGAACATTGAAAACACGGCTTCAGAGCACCCGGCTGACAAGTCCTCCTGAAGCCGTCTCCCCAAACAGCCGATAACTCACAAGCTCATAACCAAAACTACACGCCGTGGATTAATTCACGCCGCAGCTGTATCACGAGGCAGATCTTGTCTCATGTCTTCAGCGGCCAGAGCAACGAGTTCATCCTCCAGTTTCCAAAGTAGCGCCGACATTGCCGGATCAGATACCTGCGCTCTGAGCTCCCTGACCGCCTCGATAGCCAGCGCCCAGGCACCCACTTCAATAGCTGCCTCTAGATCAAGCAGGTATTGGCGTGCAGCCACAACATCCGCAAACATGGCTCGAATTCCTGAATCAGCATCGATTTCGGCCAGTTCCATAAGAATTTCGATCGCCTCGATATAGTCGTCGTTCTCTATCGCTTCGTTGATACGGTCCAATCCGCCTACCCAGCGCTCAAGATCGGCCATCAGACTTGCCAACGCCGGATTGTCAAGGTCTCCGTCATGGATTTCGGCCAGCTTATCCAGGGCTTCAGAGTACTTGCCATCTTCAGCAAGCTGCGCGGCTTCGGCGACGGCTGTAAAACCCGCTACCAGGCCCGACAATGCAGGGCTGTCAATATTCAGCGTGTCCAACGCATCAGCATACTTGCCGTCTTCGATCAGCTGTACAGCCTCAGCGATGTTGGTCAAATCTGATACCAGATTTGACAACGCCGGATTGTCGATTCCCAGCTTATCCAAAGCTTCGGTATATTGGCCATCTTCGATAAGCTGGGCAGCCTCAGCGATGTTGGTCAAATCCGACACCAGATTTGACAATGCCGGATTGTCGTTATCAGCGTATGCACCGAGCATATTCAATGCTTCCAGGAATTTGCCGTCTTCAATGAGCTCCACCGTCTCGGCGATAGCTGTTACGGTTTCACCGGCCTCTCTGAAAGCTGCCGCAGCCTGCTCGGTCGGGGCATAGTTTTCGGCGACGTCAAACAATAACGTGGCGGCCTGAGAATAATCGCCGTTTTCCAGGACTTCTACAGCGACAGCCAGCTTCTCCAGTGAATCTGCCGCTTTCTGGAAGTGGGCGCGGGTCTCCTCACTCAATCCGAGATCCACGCCGATGGTATCGTTCAACAGGGTGGCCGCGGCGGAATAGTCACCTGTTTCGACAGCTTTCACTACTTTGTCAATCGTGTCTGCGTACTGGGCGACCGTTGCGAGGATCTCGTCGCCGTTGTCGCCGGGTATGGACTCAAGCAGAGAAGCACCCAGACCGATAGCGCCCAGTACATCACCGCGTTTGGTGGCCTGATACACCGCATAACCGCGTGACACGGCATCGAGCGTGGCGCCCAGCTCAGCGTCTGCAAACTCGCTACTGAGGAGCGACAGAGCAGCGCCGAAGTCTCTCTCGGACATCGCTTTATAGGCGGCGGCAGCCTTGCTAGCGTATGAGGCTATGTTATTGAGGGAATTGATCGTGCCCTGAGAAGCGCCAGCCAATGCACCCAGTTTCGACAGACCACCAGCAACCGACGCAATGCCCCCCAGCACCATGGCGATACTGCCGTGCTTGATGCCCTGATAGACCATGTACGCAGCTCGGGCGATCTGGATAACCAGGGCAACGAACTGAAGTACAGGAATGAATGACATGATGGTTAGAATCCAGCCAAACCATTCACTCATGATCACCTTCATGAACACATCCTTGATCGCGGCCCACACGTCCGAGACAACGTCCATCACGAACGAGAACGCGTCAGACAAAATATCGCCGACACCGCTGAAGAAATCGCTTATTCCACCGACGATGTCGTCTATGATGCCGCCCGAATACTCGACATCAACACGCACCCCGCCGATGATGATGGTGCCGCTGTCATCCTCAGCTCTAATGGCTGCAAGCTCCGATTCACTGAGTGTTTCGCCACTGATCAGTCGGCCGAATATTTCACCTTCATCACCTTGCGTATCGCTGACGTTGACTAGCGTGTCAATGGCATGGCCAAGTTCTTCAAGCAGCACAGTGGCAGCAAGCTCCGGATCGGCGTCAAGCAGTTCGGCACTGATGTAAATGGTGTTGGTGTCAGCACTGTAGGCACCTCCATGCAAACCGCCACCGGAATTCAGCTCATCGGCTGAAACGATCTGCACATCAGGCATCCAGCTGAAATCGCCGGCAAGCGTCTGCTGCCTGAGCTGCTCAGCCTGTTGATAGTCGTAGACGTCACCGTAACTCTGGCGCATTATTTCATGCCAGCCGTCATGGTTCTGTGCCGCTGTCGTAAGCTGCTGCTGGGCGATTGCTGTTGCTTTGTCGAGATTACTTTGCGGTTCAGTACGTGCAGGGGCGGATCTTTCCACAGTTACTTCTGAACGTGTGCCGTCGTCTTGACCCTTGCCTCTTGTCGTGTCTTCCCTGCCAGCGTTTCCATACAATATGGCAAGGCGGGCGAGATAGTCCTTATCGACTATCCAGGAACTTCCAGCGGCAGGAGCGTGCGCTGTTGTAGCAGTCTGCGTACTCGAGCCCACACTGTCGCTGGACTCGGATTTTCTTCCGCTGTCCGGCTTGCGCAAATTCAGACTTCCGACGCCACTGGTGCTGTAATTAGTTGGTTTGGATACTTCGGTCATGGCTTCACACCCGCATGCGATCAACTGTGCGAAAGCCTATCGCGAATAAACGAATTCGCCTATTGGGGCACGCCCTATTAGGGCTTCCCCTAATAGGCAAGAAGCAAAATCACTGATCTAATCCACATACCGATTTCGGGCGTGCCCATGCATGGCGCTTCCATGCAAGCCGATCGAATACCGAGATTGACAAGCATTAATTGTTTTTTAACAACGAGAGGACCTTGCGATGAGCGTAGACAACTCCACAGTAGCGAATAACTACAATTACAACACAACGAACAATTACTACAACAACGGTGATACCCGTAACGCCGATGGCAACGTGACGGTGGGTACCATCGATAACCTCCCGGCAGGTACTACTGACCAGGACGTTGCAAACGCCATCAGCAATGGATACGTGCAGGAAACTATCAAACTCATGCAGGACATGATCGAATCCGACCCGGACATGGATCCGATCATGAAGGAATTCTTGCTCAGTGAAATTGATAGGCTGGCAGCCGAAGGCATGACGGACGTCGATCCTGAAGTTCAGGCAGCGGTCGATGCGCAATACGGTGAAATGAATGCCGACTTGGCGCAAACCGGTATGGATGCGCTAATGGAACTTTTCAAGGAAATAGCGAATGATGAACGAATGGACGAGGCTCAGAATGTGGACTCCGACGAAGGCAGCTCTGAGGCCGGTGCAGGAAACTGGCTGATTCAACTGGCAAAAGCACTCGCAGAAGTTCAATCCAAGTGGCTGGACAACCTGATGGAAGCGTATGGCAGGATGCAAGAAAACACGACTGCCGCGCCAGGTGCGGATGCCAGCGATGAAGAAAAACAGGCCCATGCAGACAATCAGAAGGCATTCATCCAGGCTCAAGCCGAGGTCACTGCTTATGCCCGCTTGTTCGGGATGGCGTCTGAGGTGACATCAAACGTGCTCAAGTCTTTAGGCGACGGCCTGACTTCTGTTGCACGTAAGCAATAAACAGTAGTTAGTATCTGGCTGGAGAGCCTCGTGAGGAGGCTCCCCAGCTTTTCACTCGAGTACCAGCCAGCTCTCTGGTAAATTACCATTTCGTTGACTTTATGCTGCGCACGTTTGGAAACTGCACTCTGAGGGATACACTTGGCGCTATAGCCCATCTGAGTATGTTCTTGTACTTAAGAACAAGGTAAGGTTGTGCTGTCCAGTAATGGCTCCGGTTCCGGGAGATGAGCATGAAGATGACAGCGTTTTCTCGTATTGCTTGTGTACAAGCTTTTGCTTCAATGCTGCTAATCAGTGGTTGCGGCGGAGGCGACTCTACCGCAGACGACATTGCCGATAACGACTGTACTCCGACAACGAATGTGTCGACTACGCTGCTGACACAAGTGGACATCAACGGCAACGTCTCGTTAGTACCCGTTTCGAATAACACGGTATCAGGCTGTGCATCATCGCCCGAGTCAGACGGCACAATTGAGCTGTCAGATAGCGTTACAACCCGCTTCGAATCTTCAGAAGATTACGACGTATGGGAATGCGATACGGAAAGTGGAACCAACATCTATTACACCCTATTCGATAAATGGAATTCTTCCTACCAACGCTATGGTTTGGAAATTGGTCCGATTGACTCCCCACGCCCAGTTTCTCAATCAGTTCTTTGGGAAGCAAGTAACGCAGACACCCTGCTTCTGCGTATTCCAGAGCAAGGTACTGCGATTGAGTGGACCAGCATCAGGTTTCCGAGTGCCGATACCATGAACGCAAACAGTGCTACGAGAGGTACATTGCAGTGTACCCTCAAATCTGTCAACGAAAACAGCGACAACTTGTTTGGCTTTGATGTCGTTATCTCAAGTCTGGCGGCCGGGTCCGACGGCACTGTAGAGCTAACATCCCGCATACAAACCGATTACGCGACCTTAGTGAACCTACAATTCTGGCAATGCTTGGCTGAAGATGGATCGTTGCTCAGATACACCTTTTTTGATCGAGACTTTCCGGATGCCCCCAGTAGAGATGAGTTTGGATACTACGGCCTGTATTGGCCTACCGAGAACGACTACTTTTGGCGTGCAACGAGCGCCGATTCGTTGTCGCTGGAACCCAATACACAAGGCAGTAAAGTTGAGTGGACCGACGTCCGCTTTCCAGATAGGGACCATTTGACAGCAAACAGTTCCAGCGATGGCATGCTGAGTTGCTTTCTTATGAATTTTGGTATCTAAACCGGCAAGCAATTCCAACCAGCAGCATTTTTATTGAGGTGGACTTTCTTTAATTTGAAGTAACACCAAGCGGATTATCAACACACTCTACAACTCAGCCGGACGACCACGCGCAATCTGATCCAAGAGACTTTCGCTCTGTAATTCATTCAGAAACGCATCCACCACCTCAGTCGAATCAGCATCACAGTTCCAACTCACCGCCAGTGCACTAAGTGCCGCACGAGCCTTGCTGGACCAGGAACCACCCAAGGCATCGAGTGCATCCGCCTGCAGCTTGCGCGCATACAGCTGCCGCGCCTTGGAATCGGCAGCAACCAGATCCAACAAGCTTTGTAGAGCTCGAGAGAATTGGCCCTGCTCCAATGGCATTTGCTCATTAGGCTGCGTGTACCAGGAACACAGATATTCAATGGGACCGAGGGTGCGGCTTTGACCGAATGCCGTATCACCACTCTGAGAGCTTGCGCCCCATGCAGCCAGACTGCCCGACGGCAACCGCCCGGATAACAGACAGTCAACAAGCGTCTCTGCAACGATCTGCTGGCACTTTGGACGGGCGTTGCTTCCTACCAGGTAAAGTATCTGCAGAAACGCCGGATAAAGCTGACTGCCAAGGCCACGGCAGATGCTCTCCAGTAGCTCCACGCGCTTCTCGCCAGGGGGCAGTGCTATAAGCCCGGAAACGAGTTCTTGTGCGGCAGCGTGCCAGTCAGGATCTGTTCGCAGGTTGAACGACGTGGTCACGCTCCGATGTGCGACAACACTTTGCGGGTAATCTCGGACACGTCGTCAAGCTTGCCCACGTCAAATTCGATGACCGTCGGATTTACGGGATTGGCGGAAAACAGAGCGCTGGACTCAATGACCCCTGCGTCTGACCTTAAATCGGTTCTGTTAAGGTCAGTGCGTAGTCCCAGTGTTTGCGGATCCAGCCCGACTGGAAAAATATTCATCCCATACTCGTAGTATCAAGAAGTTAGAGTATAACTCGGTCCAGTCCGAGTTGTATATTAGGGCTTCCCCTTACACATCAGTTGGCAACACCCGTCCCGGTACCTGGACGTGACAGCATGCCAACTTAGCCCGGATCATTTTCATGAAGCGCGCAGGAGATTAACCTGAGCTGGCATTCAACAACGATGGCACTGCTACCTCTTCCGCTGAACAGGCTCCTGGGTGCCTGTCTTGGCTGGATTATCTGGAAGCTGGACGGCAAGCAACGACGGGTCACTCAAATCAACCTGACGCTATGCTTTCCCTATATGTCCCGTGCCGATCGGGCTCGACTCGTTCGTGCCAGTCTGATGGAGACAGGCAAACTGATTGCAGAGACTGCCTGGATCCGAAAGCGTTCGGCTCGGCAACTGGCGCAATTAATCGACCAGACACATTTTGACGAACAGGTACTTAAAGCCCGTCAGAGCGGGCAGCCCATTATTTATGCGGCACCGCATCTAGGCAACTGGGAGCTGGGTGTGTTTGCATTAGCCCGCAACGAGCCCCTCACGTACTTTTACTCAGAACCTAAACAACGCGGCAGGGTACGCACCACTGTTGTAGGTCGCGCAGACCTTGGCGGCACACCCGTGACGATGGACGTCACCGGTATCCGCCAGGCCCTGAAATCAATGCAACAAGGTCACTCGCTGGCAATCCTGCCAGACCAGGAACCGGAAAGAGCCAATGGAGTATTTGCGCCCTTCTTCGGTATTACTGCCAACACACAGACTCTACTGCCGGGCCTGGTACAACGTACTGGAGCATTGGTGACGTTCGGTTTTATGGAGCGTCTGGGCTGGCGACAAGGTTGGAGATTCCACTATGTACCCGCTGATCCGGGAGTTTATGATCCGGACAGGCAAAAAGCGGCGGCAGCAGTGAATCGTTCCATAGAAACCTGTGTGAACATCTGCCCAGAGCAATATCTGTGGAGCTACATGCGTTTTCAGCTATTGCCTGCGGGTCGCGTGAGGATCTATTGACAGGCAACGTTAACGAAACATGGGCTCGTATTAGGGTTTCCCCCAATATCACAGTCTTTTTTTTGCTGCTAGCATTGCTTCATGATATTGCCGCCCATTATTCCTGACGTAAATCGGCTACGGCTATTGCCGATTGAAAAAGGCAAAGCCGATGTTGAGCAAACCGACTGCGACTGTAACCCTGAGCGAACCGAAAAAAGCATTGACGGACCGCACTCGCACTACCTTCCGGTCATTACTCTTCAGTCGTTTATGGCAACCAGCGATAACGTCGACGTCGTCTCTCAAACTGACGAAAAGATTTCGGCTTCGCTAAATAATATCCTGGCTGAAGAAGTTGTAATCAACGATGCTAGTATCAGCGACGTCACGATCAGCGGTGTAGCAGTCAACAGCATTCTTTCTCTGCCCCCGGGAACCGACATCCCGAATGTGGATTATACCGATGGTATACAACTGGATGAAGTCGAGGATCTAATCCGCTACAGTGAAATAAGGCTGGGGTGGAATCTGTGGTTTCATCAGTATCAGGAGGTAACGCTGTTGATGAAGGACGGCCGTGGCTACACCGGCCTTGCCCAATCATTGCAATCGCTGGATGCGCTCGAATCGCAAGATGTGTCACCACACCGATGGTTCACCTGGCGCATCAATGATTCCGGTGTGCGCGAGCGATTAAATGACACTACCGGGGAATGGGGGGCAATCCGCGGATATTCCATCCTCGACCGATCAACGCAACCGAAAACCATTGAGACTGACGTAGCAAATACACAGCACACCGGACTGTGGAATATGGGAGGTTTGACGCGCACCACCGGTTATCGCTTTCATGCGTCCGGGCACTTTGAGATGTACATGGCACTGATGAGCCACTATCAGGAAGACGTCGGAAGCCCCCATATCAATATCAACAAAGATTCGCGCACAAGCGAACTGACGGCCACACAATCCGTACCCGTTGGACATTTAGAAGTAGGTGCGGTTCGTATCAATGAACAACAGCACGTGGATGACTCGATGTATGGTACATACCACATCAGCGGTAACACCATAGTATTGGCATTTGCCAACGGCGTTACACGCTCTGAGCTATTCGCCGATTGTCATGGAGGTGGACTGCTTATCGGCAGCAATTTGTATGCTTAGTGCATTCGGTCAAACTGAGCATGTGCATTTAGTGTGGCACAACTGCCACGGCGATATTTGAATTTAAACCAGTACGTATTCCTCCATCAACCTGAGGTGTAGGTATCTGGCAGAATTACGGTAAGGCGTTGTTCTAAATGTAGTCAGTGCTACCCTCTTTTCCATAGTATGACAACCAACACAGTCGTTTGTCCAAGCTGGCTCTGTGGTTCCCATTTAACACTAATCCATACATGAAGTCGGAAAACTATCAGAGGCAGTTTGTTGAACATGGGCGCTGAACTATCATGGCATGATTGGATTAAACACAACTTGACTGAAAAATGTTCAGCTCAGGAGTTGTTTGACATACTCATAGACAACGGATTTCATCGCGTTCAAGCGCAATCTATGATGGGCAAAGCCGCAGAGCAGATCGCAGCGACGGAGGGTGATCAAAATTCAACAGAGAAAGGTAACAAAACCGTCATTACCCCAGCTATTCCATCCGTTCACAGTGTAACCATGACGTAGCATCAAGACACCACGTCTTTCTACCCACTGCACTCAAGGTCGATAACGACGCTATTGAATTGTATGGTGTAGATGGTTTTCTGCATACGAAAGAATGCCAGCATTTGATCATGCTGATAAGGGGGAATCGGCGAAGATCGACAACCGCGGATGAGGGTGTTTCCAAATTCCGAACTAGCACGACCTGTGAACTTGACACCCTTGGCGACAGCATTGTTAATGATATCGATCGCCGAATTTGCCAGTACCTTGGAATTGATCCAAGGAATTCAGAACCTATTCAAGGTCAGTGGTACGAGGTAGGGCAGGAATTCAAGGCCCACACAGACTACTTCGACCCCACAAGCCCGACATTCGAGCAACACATAGGCGATCGTGGTCAGCGTACCTGGACTTTCATGATCTATCTGAACACTACTCGCGAAGGCGGGAGCACTTTCTTTCCAGAACTGGATATGGATTTCCAGCCCCAGGCCGGTACAGCACTGATTTGGAACAACCGAGATACATCAGGTGCGCTTAATCCATCTACGGTACACCATGGCACCAAGGTTCACGCGGGATACAAGGCAGTTATTACTAAGTGGTTTCGAAGCGTCGAACCCTTGCCAGCGTATATCAAGAGCGCTAACGAACTTGTTGCGCCATTGACTAAGGAAGGTTTCATTAAAAGCAAAATGCCAGACCAGCTTCATCAGATGCTGGTCGAATTCTACTAAAAAAATCGATCAACGTCCGAGGACGAGAATATACCCGACTTCATACAGGGTACAGATGAAGAAGCGCCTAGCGTACTTATTCAGTTAACCAATGAGCTTCAACAGCAGATACACGTTGCATTACAACCTGTCGTGGAGGCATGGGTGGGAGACTATGTGACGCCAACCCACGTGTACGGTGTTCGCGAATACCGGCGCGGCAGTGTACTCAAGGAGCACAGAGATAGATTGGTGACACATGAGGCCAGTGCCATCCTGAATATTGACCAAGAGGTATCCGATGATTGGCCTTTGATTATCGAAGATCATCACTGCCGTCGTCATAGCGTTGTGCTGAAACCGGGGGAAATGGTGCTTTACGAGGGCGCAAGACTTCGACACGGACGACCTTCGGCCTTAAACGGAACTCGCTATGCCAATGTATTCGTACACTTCAAACGCGCCGAAACAATCTAATGCAACATCGTTGGCCGCTGGGATGGTGCCTTTGTTTGTCGTGCATCACACAATGTCCATTACAACACAGAAAAGGTAGGGCTAACCCCAATATCGCCAAACTGCAAAAAAAGCGCACCGTCAAGATGGGTATAGACAGATGCGATGGCGTAAATGACACTAATTTCCAATCTCAACAAACTCACTCGACAAATCGACACGTTTTCAAGCCAAGGTTCATCATTGCGCCACTCAAGCGATAGTGATATTTCGCAATACTCGTCATCTGCTCGAGATGTAGTAACAAACACACCACATCATTCCACTAGTGTAAATTCTGCTAGTGTAAATTCTGCTGCAAACGATGGACAGGCGTCAGCTGGGAACCATACAACAACTTCCGCGGTTATCTTTTCGTTCCAAGCCCAGGCGACTGCTGACCCTGCAGCATTACGAGCGGCGCTCACACAAGCGTTTGGTGACAAGGCGAGCTCGGCACAAATTGAACAACTGGCTCAACAGATTCTCTCTGGCAATACGCCATTGCCCGCCAACATTCGAGTTGTCCCGGCAGAGAGCCTTGGCGCAACAAACTATGGCGCCTATGACGCAAGATATGGAGGCACTATCTATCTGGATGCCAGACTTCTCGACAAGCCCGTGCTACTGCAAGCCGTATTTAACGAAGAGCTCGGCCACCACTTTGACAAGGTGCTGGGAGGCAACGACGCGCGCGGAGATGAAGGCGCTGTATTTTCGCAATCGCTGACAAGCGGCATACTGGATCAGAAGACGCTTCGACAGCTACAAGTTGAGCAAGACCACGGCTACATCAACGTGGACGGCGAAACCGTCGCAGTAGAATTTCGGAGTGCCGAAGAAGGATCGGGCAATGGGCTATCTCCTACTCCTACTCCTACTCCTACTCCTACTCCTACTCCTACTCCTACTCCTACTCCAAGTCCAAGTCCAAGTCCAAGTCCAAGTCCAAGTCCAAGTCCAAGTCCGGCACCAAAATACTCTGGCCCAGGCTCCAGTCCTGGCACAGGTGGTTCCCCCAGTCCGACGCCTAGCCCAAGCCCTGCGCCAAGTTACTCCGGACCGGGCTCTAGCCCAGGAACAGGCGGCTCACCAACGCCAACTCCAAGCCCTGCCCCGAGTTACTCTGGCCCAGGCTCTAGTCTTGGCACTGACGATTCACCTACTCCGACACCCAGTCCAAGCCCCGCTCCAAGTTACTCTGGCCCAGGCTCTAGCCCTGGGACAGACGAATCTCCTACCCCTACGCCTACAGGCAGCTACGATGAAGTTGGTATTGATGTACCCGCGCCTACGCCATCACCAGCACCCGCTAGACCACCTGAAACCTCCTCTGATTCCGAACATCCGACCTCTCAGCCCGCTGACACTGATGCTCCGCACGGTTACGATGAGGTTGGGATCGATGTTCCTGGAACACGGCCGGAGGTACCACATACAGAAGACAATAACGTGGTCACAGGTGCTGCAATTGCAGCTCCGGCAGCAGTGGCTACGCGCCCAGGTTTCTGGCGAGGCGTTGCCAGCTTTTTCAGTTTCCTTGGAGTCAGTACGGCAACATCATTGACCGGTCTGGCCGGCGCGCTTTAGCCGTCGCCTATTGGTGGTAGACCACAAACTCACTCAATTGATAATCCAAGAGGGCTTGATGTTGAATTCGCTTACCACCCATCAGAGTTAAGTGCAACGGTTATCGTGAACGGGCAACCCACCGATATACAGGTGGAACCCGTTTATTCCCCAAACGGTGAAATCGAATCATTTCGTCCAGTCTCGGCTGCTGACAGTGACCGGCTTGAGCAGCTGACTGGAGCTACGATCATGTCGAGCGAGGAAGCCGACGAAGCTGAGACTACAACCGAAGGCGAACGGATTGATCGTGAGCCTAATACGGGGAATTCTGAACTTGATGAGGTATTGGCAGGCTCAACAGCAACAGATGCCGGAAACAAAGGATGGGAAACTCCCCAAACCGTTGCGGAGTTCGAGGAAAACATACGCGACATTCCAGGTGCTGAAATTACAGAACACGGTGGACCTGGTATTCATGCGACACTCCCTGATGGTACCGAAGTTTCCACGTATCCCGCACGAGGATCTACAGGACACCCTGGATTCCAAGTGATCTCACCAGATGGTGAACTGACAAAAGGCTCTCTAGTTGGTCAATAACGCAATGAAGATATCAAAATTCTATACCGATGATGCCTCAGAACAATGGTTCAATAAAAATTACGGGAAACCCTCAGTCCACGACGCGCTCGCTGACAAAGGATTTGAAATCATCGATAGAAAAACACTTTTGACCACATATGCGGAACAAGAATTGCCGACTAACCAGCTACAATTTTCGTGGGGTGGTAGTTTTCCGTCTCCAAAAGAAAATTACACAAACACATTTATAGCCAAAGAAATATACGAGATCGGGAAAACCAAATACCAATCCGAATACCTGTCTGAATTGCTGTCTAAATGGATGCGATGCATGCCAAAAGGGAAGAAATTTCTGATCAGTTTGAATCCGAAAAACTACCTCGTGGCAACAGCTAAATTAATCGAGTATTCCGATGTTTTTACGGTGTATAGAACTTGGAATCTTGACAGCTGGATCGGGGTATTCGATAAGAGCTGTTCAATGGTTTTTATTTTTGACGTTGAATTTGGCATAGTTATCACATCCTTTGCCCCCGCAACTGCTCCCGAAGAGTACGAAGAGTTTTCCCATTTCTATAACCGTGATTTCCGGGAAGTATTCGTACGTGACGCGAAATCCAGAACGGGTGCAGATCCATCTAGAGCGCAGGAGTACATGTACAAAATTCAGCACCTTATTGGCTGAGGGCTTGTCTTTTCAGACAGGTTACTAAATCCATGATCGGAAGCCGGATAGGCCTGTTGAAGGTCATGATGAAAACTTGCTATACATGATTAAAAAAACAGCGGGAACAAGCTTCTGCCAATCCAACTACCAATTACGATATCAGTGAGACGAATCCACAGGCAAGGCCTTCTGCTAGCGCCAATTTAACGATTCAAATCCACCAGATTTCAACCAAGAAACGGTCTCCGTTTCAAATATAGTCGGCCATATCGTTCCTGCAACGTAAGCGGTCATTTGAGAGTGTAGCGGATAGTTCGTTACTACTCAGGCCAGAATGAGGCCTCAGCCGGTACGCGGATCGAACGCTTTGGATTCAAAGGCATCGCATAGGACCTCGAAGATATTTCGCTTCTGCTTTCTGGCAGTGGAAATGTAACTTCGAATCCGACAGAAGTATTCTGCTCCCGTGATTGAGCGAAAACACCCGGATACTTTTTGCCGGGTTTTGGCCATGCGGATATCCCGCTCCCCCTGATTGTTGTCAAACGGCACGGTCAGATCATAGATGAATGCTATGGTTTCGTGTTTGTGTTTCACTAATCTGTCGTGAAGATTCTTGACCTTGTGCTGCGCCTTTCTGCCTCGCTTCACCTCTTTCGATGATGCCAATACAGGTAACTCCTTGCGCCCTTCCCGAAGTATTTTGCTGTAACGCGCGTTGTAGTAGCTGACTCGTTCATCACTGAGTTGCGCCTCGCCTTGCTCCACAGCCACAGCAACCTCAGCTTTGGCTTCGAGCAAACAGCTGATCACTTTTTTGTGCCCACTGCTGCTTATGCTCTTCAAACGCATGGATCAACTCACGCAGTTGATGCGCATTGCATGCAACATGATAAAGATCAAACTGGTAGTAGCTGGAATAATGATCGTGCACCGCGTAACCGTCAAAATCATCCAGTATGCCAATGTCTTTCATCGCAGGCGTTCCGCGCCGGGGGTGAATGAAGTAGCACGTTATCGTGTCAGTTGACGCCACATGAAACCAGTGAAGTGACTCAACAACACGCATGCCGGTCTCATCAAAATGGACCACATCACTACGGCTCACACCCGCCTTGGCGCTGTCAGCAAATGGTTCAAGGTACTGATGGGCACGTTAGAGAATGTTCCTCAAAGTCCCCTGACTTAGGTGCACTCCATGCACATCCTGGAAATACTCTTGCAAACGCTTGTAGGGAAGCAGCTGATACTGGTTCAGGTAGGTGGCAATCGCCTGTATCCGGTTACCGTACTGCACCGGCTGAGTCACCTGCGCCGGAAAGCTGGCCTTGTTCCGGTTATCGCAGCATGGACACGTCTTGATCTGTGCGCGATGCTCGCACACCTGAATGGTAGGTGGGGGTGGAATATCGAACACCTGACGTCTCTCAACATCCGACACCGGCGTTGAGCTTAGATCAAGCCCACATCGATCGCACTGATCAACGGTATGCTCGATGATCTGATCAGGCTCATCCACCTGATCGAGCGTGTGCCCCTTGTGACCAGGCTGGCCTCCCGAAGGCTTGCCACTTCTGTGGCGGGTGTTTTTGGGTTTTGGCTTCCCATAACCATCACTCGATGGTGGCTTGCTACTATTGCGGCTCGTCTTCGAGCGTTGACTTTCCAGCTCTTTTATCCTGTCCGTCAATTGCGCGATATGATCGAACAGCTGCAGGATTAAAGCATCTTTCTGTTCTGAGCTGAGATCTGATGGATTGATGGGTGAGCGCATTCATTGAATATAGACTGCCGCTGAGTCTGTTGCCAAACAATTGGTAAAATTGGCCTGAGTAGTAACGATAGTTCTTGACTTTCAGTATCGGTCAAGTATTCAACTTGGCGCTTTTTTCGGTCGGACACGACAAACCTGATGCAGAAGCACACCAGGGCGGTGGTTTGAAGATTGACCAGCGGCAAGTCTGAGAATTAGACACAGATTGTGTCGCTCAGCCGGAGTCGTATATGTCCGAACGCAAGGGATTGTCGGCAAAGTGCTCTTTCCACAGTCTGGGGGTTAATTCTGCAACCCGGTGTGCCGGATGGATACTCACTCGTTGAAGCACATCAACCAGATAGGTGTATGGGTTGATACCGTGCAAATGGCAGGTTGAGATCAGACTTTGAATAAGGCCCACGTGCTTTTTCAGTTTCCTCGGAGTCAGTACAGCTACGTCATTGACCGGTCTAGTCGGTGCGCTTTGGCCATCGTCCATTGGTGGTAGACCACAAACTCACTCAATTGATAATCCAAGAGGACTTGATGTTGAATTCACATACCACCCATCAGAGTTAAGTGCAACGGTTATGGTGAACGGGCAACCCACCGATATACAGGTGGAACCCGTTTATTCCCCAAACGGTGAAATCGAATCATTTCGTCCAGTCTCGGCTGCTGACAGTGACCGGCTTGAGCAGCTGACTGGAGCTACGATCATGTCGAGCGAGGAGGCAAACGAATCTGATACCACAGCTGAAGGCAACGAAACAACGAGTCCACTTGACGAGCCTATACCTTCAACTGGAGACTCAGATCTCGATGAGTTGATGGATGGCACCATTCGCAATCCAAACACGAACGAGGCCCACGCAAACCAAAACCTACAGACGCCTGTCTCTAAAGACGAATTTGAGGAAGGTTTACGCGAAATTGCAGGCGAGAAAAATGTGCTCTCTCACTCTGGAAACGGCGTAAGAGCTGAATTGGGAGATGGAACGGTGATACAGATTTATCCAGAGAGAAGCATTGATGGATAACCTGGGTATACAATAAGAGACCCCGACGGCATTCAGACCCACCACGGCTCATTAACAGGCTGAGATAATTACCCATGCTTGACGTTGCACAGTTTTTTAATGCCTCGGCGACTGATCAGTGGTTTACCATGCCTTCTCGTAAAAAAGGTTCTTTAAATGATCAACTAGAAGCACGGGGCTTCACTCTGATTGATCAGCCCACGCTCGAATCCGATTACAAAAGCCTCAGGGCTCCAGTGAATACGGTTGACTTGTCGTATGCGCCATCCGTTCCAACACCCATATCCGGTTACAAATGTACTTTTGTAGTTGGTCACGCCTATGAACTCAAAAAAAGGCAATTCAAAGATCGTATGCTTAGTGATGTCATGACCGAATGGCTCAATACAACTCTTGGCGACGAGAAATACGTAATGAGCTTGTTCCCAGACACATATTTTTTAGCGAAAACTGCTTCAATTGACCATGAAGACGTCTTTAACATAACACGGGGCTGGGGAATCGACTGCTGCATCGGCATATTCGATAAATCGTCCAAAGCCATGTTTGTTTTTGCAGAGGAGTATACAGTGACACACGTCAGCTTCGCCCCTGACAATGTGCCGCCAGAGTTCGCCGAAGTTTCCGCTCAATTCGAAAGCGCAGATTTTGTAAAAGAGATTACGGGGCGAGGGGCTAAAATTGAAAGGGTTGAGGAGTACTACGAGGTTGTAGTTAAGCCATTCATTCCGTAAAGCAAGTAAGCACGCTGCTAGCTTTTAGCACTCGCCGAGGGAATTGGTGAAACCGACGACGCAAATGACGCCCAACACACGGGAGTATTTCCAACAGGTCCCAGCCAAACGGAACATATTCTCAATGCACCAGAGCCAGAACGTTTCAGCGGCACGCTAAAAAAACTGGAATCAATAAAACAGACGCTATCATTAAAGAGACATGAATTCAAAAGCTAAGTACAACTCAACCCACTATCACTGCTAGGTGGGTTGAGTTGCGATTAGCTGGATAATTCGAGAACGTTTATACTGACTTGATGAAGAAAAAATTTCTATTCGCCCTACTTGCTGCACCACTGCTAACTATAGTACTGACGATAGGAACTGGGTTTGGCGGCCCTACGAGTGCTGACATTCAGGCAGGCGTGAATGAGAAATTGAGCCGATCCATTGAGTTGTCAGAACTCACAATAAACCGTATCCCCAGGTTTGTTCTGTCGGCAGATCAGCTTATCGTCTACTCAGCGGATGCTGTAATCACCGAAGATTATGTACGACGGCTGAATCCTTTTGAATGGCAGGAACAATGCGAAGGCGGCCGCGAAGGGCGAACAGTAAATGCTGATTTGGCAGGTACTGCGGTACACGAAGTCATCGCAACCAAAGGATCTGCATTAACGCTCTTCGGTAAAATGAAAGCATACAGAGAAAACGGGGATTGGCAATTTACTGCACGCACCAGACGCCTGATGAATAGTGAAACGAGAATCAGCGGCACTCCGGTGTCGGCGGTGGACAACGTGTTACTCACACAAAGTGCCGAGTTTTCTCGCCTTTGCCAATCGACATTCCAAGGTTAAGTTGTAGAAGGTTAAGTAGTTGAAAACTGGTGGGGCGGCGTTTACTAGGATAATCCTTTTTCCTTCAAGTAGTGCGGTAGATAATTGCGATAAAACTTGTACTCTTCATCCAGAATGCCATTCAACACCTTGGGCTCATCGTAAGAGAAGTCGAACTTGAATTTACCCGGTGGGTCGATGACAAGAATGCAGGTGCTCCACTTTTCCCCGGATTCAGATGTGTTCGTGTCACGTAGCTTGAGTAGTGCAGTCTTCGCGGCATCTGACATGACAAAGTTTGCGACACTGTGCTTATTGGCAGAATCCTTCTGAACGATAAATGTGAACTCATTCTGTGCCTTGCTGTCAGGCGAATCAATGATTTCAAAATGCACGACGACTCGCTCCCAGGGTACCGATACGCTCTTGGCAACTTCTCTTACTACATTGGTATTCAGAGCGGGGATTTCAGGATTATTCATTGGAGTCCGATGGCGCTTCAAATTTGTTTTCAAAAACGGTTCGGTCCCACAGACTGTCTGGGTCCGTTCGCCATTCAACAACGAACCTGTCCGGACGTGCTGACGTATTGCCGTCGTCATACTGTACTGTGAATCTTACCTCAGGTGTACTCAAATCCGGATCAAGTGCTGCGGCCTCAGTAATTCTCGCCATCTGGTTCTCGAAAATCTTATAAGCACTTCCGTTGAGGTTGGCTATTGGATCCCCCGGAATAGGGTGACCATTGGCTGGAACAACGTTTAAACGGTTGATAGGTGCACCAAATCGATCGGCTATGATGTGGAACCCAACATCGTATTCAAGGCCTTCATTCCCAATTCTGGTTTGCAAACCAGAATCATTGCGACCTATAGTCTCAAGCTCGATTTCACCCTCTACGGAACTTACGCGACCCTGCTCATCAGTTTTCCAGCTATAGTTGCCCCACTCGTAGGTGGTGTTAGGCAATGCGCTGTTTGCAGCGAGATTAAATGACTCCATATCATCTTCGGCAAAACTGAGCGTGGTTTCATCCGCGTCCGGCCTAAGTACACCTCTGGCATCAATGGCTGCTCTGGCAGTGTCAACGTCAATGGCCCCTGTAGTTCGCAGATACTGAAGATCATTTCTGGTCAGCGCCCCGCTTTCAATCAGCTCCGGCAAGCGCCCATTGGCTGTAGCACTGGTCACAAGCGCTGGCAGACCGCCATCGATAGTGCGTGCGCCGGCAACATAGTTTTCAATAGGGATAATGTCTGGGATCGTTGCACCATTGTCCATCGCAACAATCCAGTCAGGCGCATCGACTGGAATCGGTTTGACGGTCACATTGCCGTCATCATCAACGGCCACGGCACTTTCAATTCTTGCTGCAGGACCCTCAGGCGCAGGTGCAATCCTCTCAGCGCCCCAGAAGGCAACGGATACTGCCAACATGGCTCTATCACTTGCGCTTAAATTATCCCATTGGGTAATAAGCGTATGAGCATCGTTTGCAGTTGCCGCTGAATCAGCGACCCCAGCCGAACCTGCGAGCCCTCTTGCGAGCCATGCGCCACGGGCACCTCCAGTCGTGGTGTTCAGCACTTGACCACCCGCCGCGAACACGCCCAACACACCCGTGGTCAAGTCCAACCAATCACCTCGAGCGTTGGGATCATTAATCGGATTGATACTTCGACCGCGATCGCTGGACGTCATCAATCGATCGGCCGCTCGATACGCCGTCCAACCTCCCGCTACCGTCGCAACGCCGACAACGAATGGTGTAGCGGTGCCTCCTGACCCAACAATCAGTACGCCACCCGCAACCAGCCCACCCACTTGTGCTCCGGTATCCAGCCAACTGACGACATGTTCACCTGTCGTATCAATCGTGTCCGGCGTAGCACGGCTAGTGAGTTCCACCACCCCATTCTCGTCGACACTCAGGTGACCATCGGTAGGATAAGTAAAATTGCCTGACGGTAATTCCGATTCCTTTTCCCACTCGTCGAAGTCATCGTAAGTTGCACCTGCTGCATCGACGTAGTGCTCGTTTCCATCGACCGTTACGCGAAACAACGGAACTACTGTGGGAGGTGAACTACCATCAGAGAACAACACAGGCAGCACAGTGACTTGCGCAGTGGTGTCATCACCTGCGAATTCCTGGATGGAATCGGCAACTGCATCTATGATCAGACCATTCTCGGAATAGGCGTTGACTCGACCCGCAGCAATTTGTTCAGGTGTGCCAAGCAGATTTTCATCTACCGGCAGTCCAATGGCAAAACCAATGGTGTTCTGAAGAGAATAACCTTCAAGCGCAACAGGATCGTCACCAAGTAAATCAACATAGTCCTGAGCGATCGGTTCAGCGTAAGCCGTCATTACGGTTGGGTTGGTCCAGCCATCGCCGTCGTGCGAACGCAGCATGTCTGCATCCCATTGAGTTTTTTCAGCGAAGAGTGCCAGCACAGTGCGCCTTTCTTCACGAGGAATGTTTTCGTTAAAGGCAAGAAGGTCTCTACCCTGGCTGGTCCCCAAAACGCCTGCAATTCGCTCTGCCGCCTGGGCACTGGTTTCCCCATCAGCCGACCAGTTACGGGTAACTACTTCAGCAAAAACGTGTTCGATACCTTGCATGTGGTACCGATCACCAGGCAATTGATCAAACAGCCCGAGCGTTAGCGCATCAGTTTGGTCGGTAACAGGAGTTTCGCTGAGTCGCATGACAAGCAACGTTGCGGCACTAATGCGCCTGCCAGTTTCCGGGCCAGCCCATGGATTGACAAACGTGCCTGAGCCATCCTGTAACTCCAGTGCATCAACCAACGCATATATCTCTTCTGATGTGCGGCTATTGATCACATCAGCGATGAACTGAGAATCTGGCTGACGAGCAAGTTCGTTCATCGCTATGGATGCCAGGGTTGCGGCCGCTCTTCGCTCCTCTACTGTTGCTGTTTGTCCTTCGGGAACAGTGACGAGTTCGATCGCGCGATCGACATATGCATCGGTAGCTCGACGGTATAGCTCTGTATCATCAGACGTGGCAAGTTCTCTCATCAGTCCATCGGTTGCCTCCCAATATCTTGATTCGATACTTGAGTGTGCAACCCATCGATCCAGAGCTTTGTTGATTACCAGGTCTTGTTCAGTTTCACTCAACGGGCCGAGTCGACTCTCGCCCGAAGCAATTCTCGCGACGTCATAACCAATAAATGTGGGTGGATCATTCGGAAAATGCCAAGTGATGATGTCTTCTCTGATGGCCAGACTGTCAGTGTCCGTCCTACCAACGGTGGCGTTCATCACCCACCTTTGTGCATCAAGAATACCGATTCTATGATCGACTCCCCCATCATCATCAGCAACGTCGATAGCTTCGCGTAGCTGATCGTTTTGCTGTAGTTCTCTAGCCGCCCATTCGATTCTGGCAAGCTCTGCATCCACTTCGCTCTCTGCAACATCATAGGTGTTCATCAAGCGTTCGCGCATAAGCTCTTTGTCATAATCCCCACTGGCTAGATCGAAGATGTCCTCGTCATGGGCTAATCGATCTGTTCCACCATTGGGATGATCAAACACGTCAAAGTATTTAACCATCGTACCCGCGGCACGTATTTCAATGTCGTCTTCGAGCTCGATGGCTTGCTCAGTTCCATCAAGTCCAAACGCCGCCACGAAATCCAGGCTCTCCTTGCTGGTGGTTGCAAGCTGACCATTTTGATAAGTTTGTGGAAAAAGAAACTCAGGAATGTCGGTGTCTTCAATTGCGGTGCCATGCGACATGGCATCAGCAGCACCAATAACAGTTTGATCATCTATGCCCAAAATTCCCGTCAGGCGTTGCAGCTCTGCTGTACGCTCGGCTTGTAACACAGAAGACGAGGTATCCAAGTCAACATCAGTGCTGGATATCGGTGATGCATCAACAAAATCATTGATGTGGGTTTGCACCAGTTCTTCGCGATGTGTACGCAAGTTGTGTTGAGCGTTGACATGCGCCTCAAGCAAGGCCGTGCTGCTGGCCGAGTCCGGTATGTAGATGTTGTGAGCAAACGGGTAATCAGCGATACGTTCTCTTACCAAGTTAGCGTTACGGCTTTCAACATACGCATCATGGGTATCACGCTCGGTCCGCTCAAGCTGACTTTCAACGCTTGTGAATTCGGAGCTTAACGGCGTAGTAGATGCTGAAGGTGTAAGCAGACTAAATGAGGGTGCACTCCTCGACGTAATTCCAGACCCGGTTGGCGTTGATGACCATCCCGAAGTGGACACGG
Organism: uncultured Granulosicoccaceae bacterium; assembly: GCA_964352535.1. GTDB lineage: Bacteria > Pseudomonadota > Gammaproteobacteria > Granulosicoccales > Granulosicoccaceae > Granulosicoccus. The sequence continues at coordinate 42,089 of CAYGSW010000011.1, forward strand.
AATGCCTGACTGGACCATATGCAGTAGGCGTTGGTGTTGGTGTTGGTGTTGGTGTTGGTGTTGGTGTTGGTGTTGGTGTAGATGTTGACGTTGGCGACCACCCAGAAGTAGACATGGAG
>CAYGSW010000012.1:0-25928 GCA_964352535.1 uncultured Granulosicoccaceae bacterium
ATTTCAACGTGTTCAGGTATGCCTATCTACAAGGCGCTAACTTCGTACCTCTTATAGCGCTTGGGCCAACGATCATTGCCGGCGTCATTACATTCGGTATCTACCAGCAAATCAACCAGGCATTTTCACGCGTGGAAAATTCATTTCAGTTTCTTGTCAATTCCTGGACAACCATCATCGAGCTGATGTCAATCCACAAACGATTGAAGGCCTTTGAATCAAGGATTAATGTAAATCTGCTTGACAAGTCAGAGCCTGCTTTACAGCTATAAACCCTCACAACGCGTCCGACAATGCGTCCGCTATTCAAGGGGCGCAGTTGTCAGAAGCATCATGCCCCGTACAAGCCAGCATTTTTCACAGACTCCCGCGTTTGACTAGCCAGGGCAAACAATGCCATATCATAGTCCATGGAATCACCGCACCACGACCACGGTTCACTTCGTGTAGCGGGCAGGTCACCGCCGCGGTCAGTCGCATCCCGTGATTGAAGCACACTGCCATCAGGACGCTTGAATAACAACTCGCCATCTGCCAGACGTTCAACGGAATACTGCCCTTCATGCAATAACGTGTGATGGTGATGGCACACCTTTGCCAGATTCCACAATGACGTTTCTCCATCATTAGCCCAGTGCTGGATGTGGTGAGCATCAAGGTGCTTGTGACAATCACAGCCAGGGAATACGCAACATGTGTCTCGAATATCCAATGCGCGCTTTATCGCCGTAGGGATTGCGCGACTGCTTCGCCCAATACTCAACGGCTCACCTTTATTAGTCAATGCAGTGACGACTTTGCAGCTACAACTCAGCCTTCGTGCCGTCTCGACCGGTATACCCACCTGATTGTCGATGTAACAATCAGGACTCCCATCGTTTTTCTCAAACACTTGCTTTGCCAGCAGGTTGCTGTCGACGTGAACAACGACCTGATACCGATCATCAGTACACGATGCTACCTTGGAATCCCGAAGTAAAGCCTCAGCCATCAAGACCAACGCATCTGCACGACGGCGTGTTTGTTGCTGGCGGTCTAATCTGAACTTTTCATCGTTGCTCAGCTGGTTGTCACCCTCATCCGCAGCCAGATCTACAACAGCCGTTTCTTTACCCTTCGTGTCACGCTCCAGAACATGACTACCACTGTCAAGCGAAGGCTCTGCATGCTTGAGAGATTCCATGGCCGCATCCATGGCCTTGATCACCAGCGCCCCTTGTTCTGCCGTAAGCCTGGCACGAAGTATCAAACAACCATGCTCATCCCAGTAATGCGTGAGCTGACGATAGTCCCGGTTGTGAACAGCACCTTGATTCTCAGCGTCGAATCGTTCGGCGTTTGAAAGCCCGGCTTGGCTGACGTTTTCATCCGCATCAAAAACCGGCTGCTGATAATCAGCCATTGGCTCTCCAGCGCTATCAAACTGTTTACGATATAGTCTGACTGTTCTGTCTAACTGGCTTGCCGTGCCGTACTTTGCATAAGACAGAAGACAGTCCTCGTTATGTACTGTACCGACCCGGGTGATGGCTCGGGCTTTAGAGTAACTGAGTTCACCGCTGGCAAACGCCTTACTGACGTTAGGCAGGTGAGCCAACGCATGCCCGACTCTGACCTTCTCGCGCGCAGCAACCAACGAGATACCGCACTTCCAGTTTAACCAATGCGCACATGAACGCACACCGTCATCACCCCAACCTCGCCGCCGATCAAACTCTGCAACCATTACAAGCTGCTTATAGGTAGCAGCATTGAGATCAGCGCACAAACCAGTGATTGACGCCTCAAGTTCGGGAGTGGAAACGTCAGCAATGTTATCAATAGCTTCCATGCTTTTTACTCTGTAATTCGTTACTTCATAATGCTTCATAAGACTTCTAGTGTCAATAAACAATCACCTTTATACTGTATTTTTTTATAGTTTTTTAAATAGTGGATTATGTGATGAGATTTGGCGGATTACTAATACTCTACCTCCAAAACGCCATCTGCTATCTGCGCTTCACATGTCTTCACATGACACGATCCCAGGTAAATATCATTACCGGAAATTCCCGCGGGAACACAAATCTACAACAACTACACCGAATCAATCGGCAGGAATACCAGTGAGGGTATTTGGTCAGCGACTGGCGAATTCACCACATTCACATTCCCGCAGGAATTTTCAAGCAGGATTCTGATTGCTTACAAAGTCCTCGACACCTCCGGCACCCGCGACAACCCTTAACTCATCCCGGTACACATCGATCTTGTCCACATAGCTCTGCGTTCCTGCTGCCATCATGGCCATCGCAGCCTCGCCGACGGGCTTGATCACTTTTGCGGGAGATCCGAGCACCAGTGACCCATCGGGAATCTGCATTTTCTCGGTAACAAGTGCATTAGCACCAATCAGGCAGTTTTTGCCAATGACGGCGTGGTTCAACACGACAGCGTTCATGCCTATCAGACTGCCGTCGCCAATAGTGCAACCGTGCAGCATCACCTTGTGGCCTATTGTTACGCGCTTACCAATACTGAGCGGGATGTCGGGGTCCACATGGAGGACGGAACCGTCCTGGATATTGCTGCCATCGCCAATGCTGATGAGCGCATTGTCTCCGCGTAACACTGCATTGAACCAGATGGTCACATCGCGTCCTGTGACAACTTGACCGATAACCGTAGCATCAGGGGCTACAAAGCCATGTTCACCCAATTGTGGTGTGTGTGATCCTAGCGCGTAGATCATATTGGATACCTTGTATTGAGAGAGATTTGTATTGAGAGGGATAGAGATACGTGCCGTCAGCTGCAAGGATAGTGGAAACAGCTGTACGCGGCGTAACATAGGGCACGCAGCGAAAATGTGAAAATTGCCACACTACCAGCCTAGGGGTGAGTGGCTTGCCACAACGTTCACCAATCCACCCCTTCAGTAGGCGCGCGTTCAATCCGATAACTGCGGTGTTACCTACATTGATGAAACACCATGAGCCACTCAGACATAATGGAAAAGACGGGCGCCAAGACTAGCGGCGGTCAGCCTGCTCAGAAAAGACGCGTTCTCAATGCCGTTTGGCAACCTTTTCTGCAGTTCAAGTTACTTATGTACATGCTGGGCTCCACAGCCTTTGTGGCGATCCTACTGGCTGTATTTCTGTATTTCGCCTTCAGCGACCTGGTTAATGTGGTGACTGGCAAAACCGAAGTCACTAGCTACTACGGCGAGATGATTGAGATTCAGCTCGTGCACTTGTTCCGCTACTGCGGGGCGCTGTTTGTCTTGTACATTTTGCTGCTCGCTTCAGTTTGCGTCGCTTACACCCATCGACTGATCGGCCCGCTGCGCCCTTTTGTGCGCCACGTCGAAAGGTTGACTGCTGGCGACTACTCCAGTCGGGTGGTTTTGCGCAAGGGCGATCTGGACATGTACAACGAATACGCGGAGAAGCTCAATGAGTTGGCTGTCAAGCTGAACTCAAAGGAAGCTACCGACGGAATAGCTGCAGCGCCAGCTGATGATGATGACTCAGCTCAGGATGGTTCATCAGAAAGCAAGTAGACCATACGTAGCGAGCGGTATTTGTTACTGCTGGATGTGACTTCGCGCATCAGGGTCGCTGGCTAGACGTTGTTTTCTCCGGCGTTCACGGTGGACCGTGTAGATAGATGCAACGACGATAATCCCGGCGCCGATCCATGTACTCATACTGGGCAGTTCGGTGAAAAGAAACCATCCGAACAAAGTAGCATACAGTAGCCGAACGTAGTCCAGTGAGGCAAGCAATGAAGCTTCACCGTACGTATAGGCCAGAATATTCGCCTTCTGCGCGAAATACGACACCACGGCAATGCTGGCAAGCAACAACCACTCAACAGGTGTTGGTGTAATCCACTGTAGAAAGGCCGGAATAGCCATGATCAGGCCTACTCCAATAGCCTGATAGGCAAGTATTGTCGACGGTGGATCAATCCGTGTCAGCTTTCTGATTATGACCATAACGAGTCCTGCACTGGCCGCTCCGACAATAGCCATCACACCATAAATGGAAAAACCTTCAGTACCTGGACGCACCATCACCAATACGCCGATAAATCCTACAAAAACGGCAGACCAACGATATACACCCACTGTTTCCTTGAGAATGAAGACGGCGAAGATGGTAACGAAAAAACTCTTGGCAAAAGCAATGGCGGTAGCATCTGCCAGCGGCATATTCACGACCGCTGTAAAACCTGTCATCATGGCTATCAGCGCAAGGACGATACGTGCGCCTTGCAATGGCAAGTGAGCAGTCTTCAACGACGCAGGAAACGTTCTGGCCAGAACCGGCACCAGCATTAACGTCATGCCCAGCTGTCGCACAAACAATATCTGCGTCACTGGTAAGCGTTGCCCCGCCAGCTTGATCAAGGCCACCATCAGAGCAAAGCCAAAAGCCGCCATCATCAGGATCAGAGCGCCTTTGACATTATCAACAGGTTGTTCAGCAGGTGGCAAGAAGATAGGGGAGCGCTTGGGTGGCCGTAGAGCTTACACCATCAGATGCTAAGGCACAGTCCTGCCGCGCGTTGGATCACCAACCACAACCGTGATTTCGCGGCTGCTCGAGATACTGGGCTGGGTGGGATGTGTTGCAGTAACACGGAACACGTGCTCGCCCTGATCGCGATCGGAAGTTTGCCAGAAAAAACTGTAAACACCGAAGCTGTTTTTCTCGAGCGTCGCATTGCGAGGCAATCGATCCATACTCAATACTGCGACTTCACCATCACTGCTAGTGGCGTTGAATCGCATGGAGACGTTCCGCCCTGCACTGACAATCCGACCGGCTAAAGGTGCAAGAGTCACCGTAGGAAGGCTGATCGGTGCTGTAATGGCGGGCGGCGTTTGTGTCTTGTCTACTTGAGGCTCACTTTCTTGTCTTCGCAGCACTTTCAATGTCTGGGTATTGATGAAGGCCTGAGTGTCTATGTTAGTTGCCTGAACGGTTAGTGGCGTCTCATCAGGCATATCAGGGCCTGTTTGCCAGCGTAGCAGTAGCTCCCCCTCCCTTGTTAAAACCAGTTGCGCACCTTGTGGAGCTGAGTCAAGACGAATCTGGATTCTTTCACCACGGGGTTTATCCCATTCGATAACCTGCTCGAGCAGATCTCCGGGTTCGAGTGTAACCGGTTCGAGTACGCGCAACGATGCAACACCGGGAGCTGCTGTTGAAAGCAGCACCAGAAAAACGAGTATTTTACGATGGCATTGGAAACGCATGGTCTACTGCCTATAGCGCCTTTCGAAACGTCAAATTCCAGCGTACGTTTCCAAAACGTGCGTGTGTTGACGCTTTTAGCTTCCTTACGCCGTGATAGTACCGACGAGCGGGTCCACCAAACACCACAACATCACCATCACTCAGATCAATGGGAATGGACGTGCCCTTCTTCTGTGGACCAATCACGAAAAACCTGGCATCAATGCCCAGCGACACCGACACGATGGGCTGACTGAAATCGGATTCGTCCCGATCCTGGTGAGCGCCCATCTGAGTACCAGTTTGATAATGATTAATCAGACAGGCGTCCGGCTCGAATCCGTTGAATCCTGCCTCACGAGCGGCAGCGCGGGCCAACTCTGAAAATTCATCCGGCATCTCGGGCCAGGGATTACCAGTCAGCGGATCGGTGTCAATGTAGCGATACCCGCGCGTATCCGATATCCAACCCACCTCGCCGCAATTGCTGGTGCGAACCGACATCGAAAAACCGCGTGAGGTTTTCATCTGCCGCAGCGGCGAGCTGGTGAGAATGCGCTCCAGCGGTGCCTTGAGCATTTGCGTGTCGGCATAGCCCGGAAGCACATACACTCCAGGACATATTTCAATGACTTGTGAAATCAAATCGCTCATATTTACAACTTCGTCTTTAAAATTGACCCGATTTCGGGCAAGTTAGTGGCAATGTACTTTCACCTGATTCAAGATCTTCGCCATGTCTTCATCCAGCTCCGACTCTCACCTTGTTGACCACCTGGTACGACAGAGTGGCCTGTCTGAAGACGTCACCTTACGTCTGATCGAAGAAGTGATTGCGTTCTATAACGAAACCCCACACGACTTCATTCGTCGGCGCCATATCGAGCTTCAAAAATCGGGGTTATCCAATGAGCGCATCTACACCATGATCGCAAAAGAACTGACCAATCACAGGTTCTGCTGCGAGCCAATGACCACCCGACAGATACGTCGCGCTATTTACGGCTAGGTGCCAAAGACTTTCTAGCCACCTAAATAAACTTCAAAGAGAACAGCATGTGTGGAATTATTGCCTATACGGGCAACGGTGTTGTCAAAAACATACTGATCGATGGGCTACGTCGTCTTGAATACCGTGGCTACGACTCAGCAGGCGTGGCCATTGTGCAACGAAAAAAACTGCGTGCCTGGAAAACCGCTGGCAAGCTGTCGATCCTGGAACAGCTGCTGCCTGAGTCGATACCTGGCGAATACGGCATTGGTCACACACGATGGGCGACGCATGGCGCACCCACTGACGTAAACGCACATCCGCATCTGGATAGCCATGGACGCATCGCGGTGGTACACAATGGGATCATCGAAAACGCGCCTGCCATACGCAAACAGCTATTGCAATCCGGCGCCGAGCTGGCTTCGGATACCGACAGTGAGGTGATAGCGCATCTGATCGCACAGCAACTGAATGAGGGTGCGAAAAACATTACGACTGCGGTACGCCAGGCGTTACTGGCAATTCAGGGCACCTATGGAATTGCTGTTATAGACGCAAACACCCCGAACACGGTAGTGGTTGCGCGCAACGGTAGCCCGGTGATTCTGGGTATTGGCGAGGCACAGATGTGGGCAGCATCAGATCTGGCTGCCATAGTCAGGCATACGCGTAATGTTGTGCATCTTGATGATGGCGAGGTGGCGACGTTAACAACAAAGGGCTTTGACGTTACGACACTGGATGCGATCAGCAGCCACAAGCAGAGCACACGCATCCAGCATGACATTGAGGACTATGAGCGCGGTGAGTATCAGCACTTTCTACAGCGTGAGATCATGGAACAGCCATCCGTCATACAACGCACCCTCAGTGGCAGACTTGATCGGCGATTTTCAACTGCGCATCTGGGTGGATTAAACCTGAAACCGCGTGAGCTTCTGGACATCAAGCGCGTAAAGATACTGGGTTGTGGATCAGCGTACTACGCCGGGTTGGCCGGTGCTAACATGATCGAACAACTGGCCCGCCTGCCGGTTGATGCAGAGCCAGCTGCTGAGTTTCGCTATAGGAACCCTGTCATTGAACACAATACCTTGTACATAGCTATCAGTCAGTCCGGAGAGACGTTCGATACGCTGGCGGCCGTTCGCGAAGTGCGGCGCAAGGGTGGATTTGTACTGGGAGTTGTCAATAGTGTGGGCAGTACGATTGCCCGTGAAGTTGACGGTGGTGTTTATCTTCATGCCGGGCCTGAAGTCTCGGTTGCATCCACTAAAGCGTATACCAGCACGCTCACAGTGTTCTCGTTACTTGCCTTGATGCTGGGTCGACTACATGATGTGGCACCACAGCGCGGGGCTGTGCTGGTGGAGGCGATGACCTCACTACCCGACGTTCTGACGCAGACGCTCCAACTGGAAGAATCTGTACGTGATGTTGCAACCGCTATCAGCAAAGCGCAAAGTCTGTTTTTTCTGGGGCGCACATCGGCATATCCTATTGCCATGGAGGGCGCGCAGAAGCTCAAGGAGATATCGTACATCCATGCTGAGGCGTACCCTTCTTCAGAGCTCAAGCATGGGCCTCTGGCATTAATCACGAAACGGACCCCGTGCGTTGTACTGTTGCCGGACAACGAATTACTGGATAAAGCCTTGTCTTCGCTGGAAGTATTAAAGGCACGAGGTGCACCCATTGTTTCGGTGACTGACAGCGAGGATCAGCGTATCGATGAGCTGTCGAATCATGTACTGCGTACACCCCGAGTCGATGAACTTCTACGACCTGTTGTCATGGGCTTGCCCTTGCAGCTACTGGCCTTTCACACAGCATTAATTCTCAAGCGTGATATTGATCAGCCGCGCAATCTGGCGAAAAGCGTCACAGTGGAATAATGCACTTATTTAGAGCAACAAGCGCCCTATAATATTGCAGCGATAACTGTATCACCCATGAGAGACAACACTAAAACACTGAATTCATTGATTAAAAAACACTGGCATGCTCCCTGTAATACCAACCCTGATTGCTCGCCACAGAGCAACGTTTTTAACTCACTATCCAGGGATTTACACACATGTCGTTAACAAATCGTTTCAAACTATCGGTGCTTGCAGCCGCCAGTCTGGGCGTCGCCAGCTTTTCGTTGCACGCACAGGATGACACTATCAAGGTTGGCGTTCTGCATTCACTCTCGGGAACCATGGCCATCTCGGAAACCACGCTTAAAGACACCATGTTGATGCTGATTGACCAGCAGAATGCTAATGGTGGTTTGTTGGGCAAGCAACTCGAGGCCGTGGTGGTTGATCCTGCTTCTGATTGGCCCTTGTTTGCAGAAAAAGCACGCGAGTTGATTGAGCAAGAAGGCGTTGTTGCAACGTTTGGTGCCTGGACGTCAGTATCTCGAAAATCGGTGTTACCGGTGTTTGAAGAGCTGAACAGTTTGTTGTTCTATCCGGTGCAATATGAAGGTGAGGAGTCTTCGAAGAACGTTTTCTATACGGGGGCAGCTCCCAATCAGCAGGCGATTCCAGCTGTGGATTATCTGACCAATGAGATTGGTGTAGAGCGATGGGTTCTGGCGGGAACAGATTATGTCTATCCGCGGACTACCAACAAAATTCTGGAGGCTTACCTGCAAGCAAATGGTGTGGCCAGTGAAGACATCATGATCAACTACACACCGTTCGGGCACGCTGACTGGCAATCCATTGTTTCTGATATAAAGAAGTTTGGTTCTGAAGGCAAGAAGACAGCGGTAGTGTCAACAGTGAATGGTGATGCTAACGTGCCCTTCTATAAAGAGCTTGGAAATCAGGGCGTTTCGGCTGAAGACATTCCTGTGATTGCGTTTTCTGTCGGTGAAGAAGAGCTGTCAGGGTTTGATACTGAGCCTTTGGTGGGACACCTGGCAGCATGGAATTACTTCATGAGTGTTGATGCTGAAGCCAATGATGAATTCATTGACAGCTGGCTGGAATTTATTGGTGATGATGCACGTGTGACCAATGATCCCATGGAAGCGCATTACATAGGCTTTAACATGTGGGTAAAGGCGGTTGAGAAAGCTGGCACAACGGATCCTTCGGCGGTTCAGGATGCCATCATTGGTGTGGCAGTACCAAATCTTACAGGTGGGTACTCTGCCATGATGCCTAATCACCATATAACCAAGCCTGTACTGATTGGTGAAATCCAGGATGACGGTCAGTTTGAAGTCGTCTGGGAAACGCCGGGGCTGGTTGCAGGCGATGCCTGGTCTGATTACCTTGATAGCAGTAAGGACATCATCTCTGACTGGCGTGCGCCATTGTCATGCGGCAACTATAACGTCAGCACTGGCGTTTGTTCGGGACAGAATCTTTAGGATTACCCCTCTCCACTAGCGCAGGGACGCGCTTTATCTTCACTTGAGTTTACCCATGTATCTCCGTATTGCGATGATTCGCATCGCTGCTTCGTGTCTGTTAATGATCAGTCAATTTGTTCAGGCTGACGTAGTCACAGGCATTGATGAATTAGATCCCATATTCGAAGCGTTCTATGAAGGCAAGGGGGATACTCGCACTGAGGCGCTTGATGCATTGGCGGCATTGCAACGGCCAGATACCCGGGAATTGCTGCAGGGTATTCTCGATGGTGATCTGATGTTTCATGGGCCTACGAGTACGATTGTGTGGGCCGTGAAGGATGGTCGGGAGTTCACGATGACCTCGCTGGATCGCAGCGAGGATCTTGGGCGTGATGGCAGTCGCAAGGTCAAGCGGCTGAGGCTCAATAACAGCCTTCGCGGTTATCTGAGGCAACTGATTGCGGGGCTTGGTCTTTATTCGGAGAGTCCCACAGAACGGCTCGCGGCTATCGAAGCGTTGATTGATAAACCTGAGGCTATTGAGCAAAGCACTCTGGATGAATTGCTTGTAAGTGAGCAGGATGATGCTGTACTTATTGCTCTGAAGACATTGTCGACGCGCAAGCAGTTGGCTTCTTCTGATCCTTTGGTACGCCTTACGGCAGTTAATGCATTGAGGGCTGATCTTTCATCTGAATCACGTGCTGCGATTGTGCGGGTTGAAAGTCGTGATGAGGATGAGAGTGTTCGCGAAGCGGCACTGAGTGTTCGGCTTTATCACGAACAACAGGTGAAATTGTTTGGCTGGGCTGAAACGTTGTTTTTCGGACTGAGTCTTGGGTCGGTTCTGGTGTTGGCGGCCATCGGGTTGGCAATCAGTTTTGGTGTTATGGGCGTGATCAATATGGCTCATGGCGAGTTGATCATGCTGGGCGCTTACTGTGCCTGGGCGATGCAGCAGCTCATGCCGCAGTCTATTGCTGCGGCCTTGCTAATATCGATTCCGGTTGCTTTTCTGTTTACCGGGATGGTGGGAATAATTATTGAACGCACTGTTATCCGGTTTCTTTATGGAAGACCGTTGGAGACATTGCTGGCTACGTTCGGCATCAGTTTGATACTTCAGCAGTTGGTGCGTACGTTTGTATCGCCACAAAATGTGCCTGTTGCCAATCCTGAATTCATGAGTGGTGTGCTGCAGATAAACGGGGTATTCAGTCTGACCTTGAACCGTATGTATATTCTGGCGTTTTGTCTGGTGGTGTTTGCGGCGCTGGTAGTGTTGCTCAAGTACAGTCGCTTCGGGCTGGAGGTTCGTGCTGTATCTCAGAATCGTGCCATGGCGCGGGCGATGGGTGTGCGTTCGGCACGGATTGATTCGTTAACCTTTGGGTTGGGTGCAGGGATTGCGGGGATTGCAGGTGTTGCCTTGTCACAACTTACGAATGTAGGGCCTAACCTGGGGCAGGCTTATATTGTTGATAGTTTTATGGTCGTGGTCTTCGGGGGAGTAGGCAACCTTTGGGGAACGTTGATTGGTGGTATGACATTGGGTATTGCCAATAAGCTGATGGAGCCCTGGGCGGGAGCGATTCTGGCGAAAATTCTGGTACTGGTTTTTCTGATCATGTTTATACAAAAGAGGCCACGTGGGTTGTTTCCGCAACGTGGTCGCGCGGTGGAGAACTAACTCATGCGCGCAGGGAAATCCAGGTTATCAACCTTGTTGTTTATCAGTGCTGTGGTGACGCTGCTGGTCACGGTAACCACGTTCAATCAGTTGCCTGCAGATCATGAACTGCATGTGGGTAATTTTATGGTCAGTTTACTGGGCAAGTATCTGACATACGCCATATTGGCTGTGGCGGTTGATCTGGTCTGGGGATATCTGGGGATACTCAGTCTAGGGCATGCAGCGTTCTTTGCCTTGGGCGGTTATGCCATGGGCATGTATCTGATGCGGCAGATTGGTGATCGTGGGGTTTACGGGAATCCTGATTTACCTGACTTTATGGTGTTTCTGAACTGGACGGAGTTGCCGTGGTACTGGACTGGATTTGATAGTTTTGCCTTTGCTGCACTAATGATTTTTCTGGTGCCCGGATTGTTGGCTTTTGTGTTTGGCTGGTTTGCTTTTCGTTCCCGGGTCAATGGGGTTTATCTGTCGATTATTACTCAAGCGTTGACCTATGCACTGATGCTCGCGTTTTTCAGGAATGAAATGGGGTTTGGAGGGAATAATGGCCTGACGGACTTCAAGGATCTTCTCGGGTTCGATCTACGGTCGGATGAGGTCAGGCTCGGGTTGTTTATTGCATCGGGGGTTGCGCTTATTGTTGTCTATCTTTTGTGTGACAGTATCCTGCGTTCACGGCTTGGCAAGGTGGCTGTTGCAATTCGGGATGCGGAAGACAGGACGCGGTTTCTGGGTTATCGGGTAGAAAGAGTCAAGCTTGCGTTGTTTACATTGTCAGCGATGATTGCCGGATTGGCCGGGGCATTATATGTGCCGCAGGTGGGAATTATCAATCCGGGGGAGTTTTCACCACTGAACTCGATTGAGGTCGTTGTCTGGGTTGCCATTGGCGGGCGTGGCACCTTGTATGGGGCAGTTGTGGGAGCGCTGGGTGTGAATTATGCGAAAACATGGTTTACCGGAGCTTATCCTGAGGCCTGGTTATTTGCATTGGGCTTGCTGTTTGTGCTGGTGACACTGGTGTTGCCGAAAGGTGTTGCCGGGTTGTTAAGGAGGAGACGCTCATGAGCGCAAACGGGAGTTATCAGAGGCCTTTGATCCGGCGCGATCGTACTTTTGAGTTTCTGATACCGCAGTATGTGGATGATCTTGACCTTTCTCACGGCACAGCTCTGTATCTTGAAAACATCTCGGTAAACTTTGATGGATTTCAGGCAATCAGTAATTTGAATTTTTACGTCAATACGGGTGAGCTTCGTTGCCTGATCGGACCCAATGGTGCCGGTAAGACGACATTGATGGATATCGTGACGGGAAAAACGCGACCGGATACGGGCAGCGCATGGTTTGGACAACGAATTAATTTGCTGCGAATGGATGAGGCAGAGATTGCACAGGCTGGGATCGGGCGCAAGTTTCAGAAACCTTCTGTATTTGAGAATCTGACGGTATTCGATAACCTCGAGCTATCCATGACGGGCACGCGTACGGTTTGGGGGACGTTCAGAGCGAAGATGAGCCGGCAGACTGTTGAAAGAATTGAGTCTATGGCTGAGACAATCAACTTGAGTGACCAGCTGGATCAGAGCGCGGGGTTGTTATCGCATGGTCAGAAGCAGTGGCTGGAGATTGGGATGCTGATTATGCAAAATCCTATCTTGTTGCTTGTGGATGAACCGGCGGCCGGCATGACGCACCAGGAGATGGACAAGACGGTGGAGTTGTTGAGATCACTGGCGGGTGAGCGTGCGGTTGTGGTTGTTGAACATGACATGGAGTTTGTTCGCGCATTGCAGGCGCCAGTTACGGTTCTGCACCAGGGTAGCGTTCTTGCCGAGGGCAGCATGGACGAGATTCAGAACAACCGTGATGTCATGCGCGTGTACCTTGGCACGGAGATTACAGAGTGATCACATTGTCCAGCATTGACCAATATTACGGGTCCTCGCACACGTTGAAGGATGTAAGCCTTAGTGTAAAAGAAGGATCGTGTACCGTGCTGATGGGGCGCAACGGTGTGGGTAAGACGACTTTGATGCAGTGTATTACCGGGCTGCTACCGATACGCAAGGGCGAGATCTCGCTGGGTGAAGGACAGCCATTAACTAAAGTGCCGGCCGAACAGCGAGCGTCGATGGGTATTGGCTACGTGCCTCAGGGAAGGCAGATATTCCCGCTGCTGAGCGTGGAGGAGAACCTGGCTATTGGGCTGCGGGCTCGCAATGATGGGCTACGCGAAATTCCGGAACTGATTTATTCGTTATTTCCCGTTTTGAAAGAGATGCGTGGCAGACGAGGTGGGGATTTGTCGGGTGGGCAGCAGCAGCAATTGGCTATCGGACGTGCTCTGGCAACGCAGCCTGACGTGCTATTGCTGGACGAGCCAACTGAGGGGATACAGCCTAATGTCGTTCAGGATATCGGGGACATCATTCAGAAGCTGAACAAGGACATCGGGCTTACGGTGTTGCTGGTGGAGCAGAAGCTACCGTTTGCAAGGCGTGTTGGTGATGACTTTGCGATTATGGATCGCGGGCATATCGTGGCCAGTGGTGCAATGAGTGAGCTGGGCGATGATCTTGTGCGGCAGTATTTGACGGTTTAATGTTAACTGTGGGGATGAGATTGTTGAGGCTAGACAGAAGGTTGCAGCGCGGTGGGCTGAGAATGACCCTGCAGACTACCGTGCTTCGCTGAATGCGATTTTGCAATGGGATGTAACTGCGCGCGACTGCCTGAAAAGTGCGGCAGGGGTGTCTCTTAAATCATAACTTTGTCAACTATCTCTTACAGCCACCAATGCATCAACAGCAACGCAACTATCTGCGGTACAGATCAGGGGGTTGACCTCTAGTTCGACCAGCCTGTCGCCTAATTGCAGAGCTGCCTGCTGGACTGAATCCAGTGCGTCCAGCAGGCATTGCCTGTCAACCACTGGCCGGCCTCTGAAGCCGTCGAGAAGCGGTGCGCAACGTAGCCTTTGCAGCCTTCGGTCAAGCTCGTCGCGCGAGGCAGGTATCAGACAATGTGCTGTGTCCTTGAGTATTTCTGTGTAGATACCACCTGCTCCGATGGTCATTAATAATCCATGAACCGGGTCAAGAACAACACTCACCAGCAGCTCCACGACGCTGTCCTGCACATGTTCTTCTATCAGGCAGCCACCAGCGCAGTTAATCTTTCTTATGGCTCTTTCAAGATCTCGACGGTTCTGGATACCAAGCTCAATGGCATTTGCTTCACTTTTATGTACAAGACCAAGCCCTTTGGCCACTACGGGATAATTGAATGTTGGCGAGGCCTTGTCCAGAGCTTTGCTGAAACGCAGAGATGATCGTACATCGGCAAAGGATAACCTTACGCTGACTGGCACCTGCACACCAAATCGATTAAGCCATCGCTTGGCCGTGCTTTCATCAAGCATGCGCGGTGCCTGAGGGTCAGGCTTTACTGTTCTCACCAGGCCCCAGGCCTGCTGGCTGGCCCGACGTGCGCTTGGCTTGTCAACGTTTGCCCCCTTTCCTTGCCCTTCCAGTAACGACAGCACAGCTGCCTGAGCCGTGACTGTGCGATGGTCAGCCAACCACACTGGCGGCGAGCTTGTCGTTTGTGCAGCGATATCAAGCCAGGCGGCGTTGTGCAAAGCCAGCAGGCCGTCTCTGATTCCAGCCAGCGGTGCAACGCCTGCCGCTATCAGCTCCTCTGCAATGCTCTCCGGCATGTTTTCTGGCAGGGTAGCGAGCACGGCTGTGAACCCTTGCCAGTCATGTGTGGCGGCTATGTAGTCTTTCACCGCGGCTTTCCAGGCATCCAGTGTGCACCTGTCAGACCTTGGGAAATCCAGTACAAGCAATGCGATATCAGCGATGGATTCGAATTGGTCATTTGCAGATACTGTTGTGCTGCCGGGCACTGGTCTGGACTGCAACATGGCTTTGACCATAGACTGCATGGCGTTGCTGTCCTCCCAGATCGCTGTGTGATAATCCAGCGGATTGGACAACCGTAGCTGACTTCCCAGCACGGCTTCCAGAGCATTTTTCTGCTCGTCTCCCAACTGCGGGAAAGAAAGCCCCACAGACTGTGCGACATCACCAACAATGGCAGCTTCACCGCCTGAGCAACTCATGGAGAGCAACCGGTAGCCACCAACAGGGCGCCGGGTATTCAGTACTTTTAACGTCTCGACAAATTCACCCAGTCCATGAACGCGGATCATGTTCAACCGCTCAAGAAAAGCACTGGCAGCAGCATCGTTACCAGAGAGCGAGCGCGTGTGTGAGAGTAGCGCAGCTTTGGATATAGGCGTGATGCCTGTTTTAAGCACAACAATGTGTTTGCCTAGTGCCCGTGCTCTTGCTGATAGCGTTTCGAATGCACGGATGTCAGAAAATCCTTCTATATGCAGCCCAAGCGCGGTTACCCGTTTATCTTCTATGACAGCAAGGGCTAATTCTGCGTGCGTCGTCTGTGCCTGATTACCAACCGTTATCACATAAGACAACGGCAGACCGCGTTGCTGCATGGTCAGATTGATCGCAATATTGGACGATTGCGTGATAATCGCAACGCCTTGATCAACCGTCTTGCCACCGTGCTGGTCAGGCCACAGTGCAACGTTGTCCAGATAGTTGATCAGGCCATAACAATTGGGCCCAACCAGAGGCATGCTGCCCGCCGCTTCTATCAGCCGCGCCTGCCGTGATTCAGCTTGAGCATCACGACTGGCGCTCTCACTGTAACCAGAGGCAAAACAGATAGCGCCGCCTGCACCAAGTGTTGCAAGGCTTTTGACGATTTCGATGGTGCGCTCGTTGTTGACACCGATAAAACTGGCATCAGGCAAGCCAGGCAGATCTTCGACCTTTGCAAAGCAAGGGTGGCCCTCTACACTTGTGCGGTTTGGATGGACAGGCCAGATTTCACCAGTGAAACCCAGCTTGCGACTTTGCTGAACGACAGAGCCTGCCCATTCACCACCAAACACAGCAATGCTTTGTGGATTCAGTAAACGTTCAAATCGATTTTTCACGTGATATTAAATCGTTCGCTGGCGATACATCGCGCCCTGCATAAGATTGGCATAATCGCGTACCGGCGACAGGAAAGCGTTGTAACTTTGCATCACCTCATTGAAGTCAATATTGTCTTTAGCAAGATCCTCCATGACAACCTTGGTAGCGTCTCGCAAGGCAATAACAACCTCTTCGGGAAATTCACGGAAATCGACACCTTCGCCTTTTAGCTGCGTCATCGCTTGTGTATTGAAATAATCGAACTGCGCCAGTGTCTCCACAGAGGTAGCCTCTGCAGCGTTGGCAACGATCGCCTGCAGATCAGCCGGCAGTTCATCAAAGGCATCCTGATTGACAACGATCTCAAGCGCTGCCGCCGGCTCATGAAATGCAGGCACGTAGCAAAGCGTTGCAATCTTGTGCAGGCCAAAAGCCTGATCAAGTAATGGACCTACCCACTCTGCCGCATCTATGGCGCCTGACTTGAATGCTGGAAAAATCTCTGGCGGTGGCAGTAATACAGCATTGACACCGAGTGAACGCATGGCCTCTCCACCCAGACCTGCAATGCGCATGTTCAGCCCTTTCAGATCATCAACGGTGTTAATGGCTTTAGCAAACCAGCCACCACTTTGTGTACCACTATTGCCGGAATAAAAAGGTACAAGGCCACGTTGCGCATACAGGGAGTTCCAGAGTTCCTGACCACCGCCGTAACGCAACCACGCCGTGTGTTCTGTTGCTGACAGACCAAACGGTACGGTGCTGAAAAAGTGCAGGGCCGGATTCTTGCCTGCAGCGTAATAGGGCGTGGAATGCCCTATTTCGGCAACGCCTTGCTGAACGGCGTCTTCGACGCCAAAAGGCGGAACCAATTCACCGCCAGAAAATACCTTGAATGTCAGCCTGCCATCAGACATGGCGGCCACACGTTCTGCAAAACTGGTAACATTGGTGCCAATACCCGGCGCTTTTACCGGGAAACTGCTGGGCAGTTTCCACTCGAATTTTCCACTGGCTATCGCTGGCGCACCGCTGATCAGGGATGCCGCAGACACGGTGCCAACAGCTGAAGCTCTTTGGATAAACTGGCGACGCTT
Source organism: uncultured Granulosicoccaceae bacterium (assembly GCA_964352535.1). GTDB lineage: Bacteria > Pseudomonadota > Gammaproteobacteria > Granulosicoccales > Granulosicoccaceae > Granulosicoccus. The sequence goes on from CAYGSW010000012.1 coordinate 17,392, forward strand.
CATAAACTCTTCCTCTTGCTTCCTACGTTTGTGTAGTCGGATCTGACATCCGTTCAGGCACCCAGCATAGCCTAAAATATTCGCGGAAGATGGCGTTTGCCGCCGATCCACACCTCGCTGGCAGTTACGGTACGAACGTCGCGAACTGTCAGGGGATCATCTGACAGAACCACCATATCTGCCAGCTTGCCAATTTCCAGCGAACCGCGATCTGCCTCGAGGTGGTTTTGCCAGGCGGCATCGATGGTCATGGCCCGCAGCGCTCTCAGTCGACTCACTCGCTGATCTGGCCCAAGGACGTAGCCGCTGCTTGTCTTGCGCTCCGTTGCACTCCACAACATCTGCATGGGATTCATCGGCGTGACAGGCGAATCTGCATGGATGGTGTAGCGCACGCCAGCCGCATCAGCACTGGCCAAAGGGCTGATGAATTGTGCGCGGGATTCGCCTAAAACGCGTTGCCGGTGCCAGTCGCCCCAATAAAACGTGTGAGAAGGGAAAAACGAGGCGCTGATGCGAAATTCAGCCAGTGCCTCTAGCTGGGATTGACGGATCGTCTGTGCATGCACGACAAGATGCCGCGCATCCGTTCTAGGGGTGTCGTCCTGCGCCTTTTTCAGACCGTCAATAATACTCTGGATAGCGGCATCACCGTTTCCGTGAATCGCGAGTTGAAAACCTGCACGATGATATTTCAGGATTTGAGCGTGCAAACTCATTGTGGGGATTGCGGGCTGGCCTGTGTAGTGAATACCAAGGTGGGTATCTTGCTCATACGGCTTTGACAGCCACGCTGTTCGTCCCTGGGGGCTGCCATCGGCAATCAGCTTTATGGCGCCGATTTTCATCGTGCGTTGATCGGTATCTGGCCACCCGGCGATACCACCCTCATCAAGCTTGTCGTGCGCTGGCCAGACAAGGATTCGCTGCGGCAACAAGCCCAGCGCAGATGTGGCACGCAGCAGTTGCAAGGTGACTTTGTCAGCATATCCGTTTTGCAAGGTTGTCACCCCCGCACGCAGGTAGTCATCACGCGCAGAAAGAAGAATGTCAGGCTTTCGCCACCAGGGCACTTCCTGCAGGAGCCTTTGCATGGGTGCCGCTGCGCTCTCTTGCAGCAAACCATTCATAAGCCCCTGTTCGTCGCGACCGATAAAGATGTTGTTGAGAGGATGCACAGTGGCCGCCGGATCGTATCCAAGTTCGGTGAGTGCACGTGTGTTGGCAACACCCATGTGGCCGGATCGATGCCATAGATAGACAGCGTGATCAGGGGCGGCCTGGTCCAATTCGAGGCGTGTCGGATGGCGTCCCTCGAGTAACGCGGCATCATCGTAATTGAAACCGATAATCCACCGATTGGTCGATTGCTGCCGGGATTGATCATTGATCGCACCCAGTAAAGCTGCGATATCGTTAAGTGGACCAAAAGGCGGGGAGGAAACATCGACACCTGCACTCATTATTCCATTGGCTGGAAAATGACTGTGCGCGTCTACAAAACCCGGAACGACGGTGTTGCCCTGCAGATCGACTATGCGAATGCCGAAGATGGCTCGCCTTTGCGACATTGCGGCCAGCACGTCGTCGTTTGAGCCAAGCACGAAGATTGATCCAGCATGGATGCCAACAGCCTGCGCTGTGGAGTTCTCGGAATCCATGGTCAGAAACCGGCCATTCATCAGAATCAAAGGTCGATTGGCGAACTCATGGCACCCCACTGCCACGCCAGCAAAGATGACCAGTCCGACAAGAACGCGTCTTGGATTGCGCCGCATCATGGCGTTATGGACATCTTTTCATCGTCATAATTGTCTGATACGTCGGATCGATCACTGCAAGAAGCGCAAGCTCTAATATACTGATGCACTATCCAGGTTGGAGTTCGAGATGACAGAATTTTTATTTCGTGATCGTGTGCAACGTACACTTGCCGGTTTGCTCATGGGCATTGTGTGCCTGTGTGCAACTTCGTCGACAAGCGCGCAAGGCACTGATTCGGGGGTGGACAATCGGCCTCCAGTCATCGAACTTGAAGAGCTGGCAGATGCTGCAGCCAATAGCTCGCAAGTGTTCACGGTACAGATTGCGGAAGAAACCGAACTGCAGGATGCGACGTTGTACTACCGACGAAACGGACAGGAATCCTACACGGCCGTTATGCTGGAACCTTTGGGCTCCAGCGGCTTCTACTCAGTGTCCATTACCACCGACCCAACCGATTTGCGTCCCATCGAATACTACGTTCAGGCAAGAGACACATCCGGTAATCGTACCGTCAGTGGATTTGCCTTTGACCCATACACTCGAAACCTGGCGCCTGCACGCGTAGCGCAATTCACACCCGATCCCGTTGAAGAGACCATTACTAACACCCCCGCAACTGTTGAGTTTGATCAACCCACCCCGTTTTATCAAAAACGCTGGTTTCAAATTACTCTGGGCCTGGTTGCTGTCGGAGCGCTTGCAAGCACGCTGGACAGTGGCGGTGAGGAAACGCGGGTCGTTCCTGTCACTTTTAATCTGGAATAGGCTATGAATACCTTCGCGAAAATAGCAACGCTGTGTGCTTCGTGCCTGATAGCAGCTTGTTCGGGCGACGACACTACCACGACGCTGGAAGGCGGTGCTCCCATTGATGCGCCTTTACCAGACGTGCTGCGCAATGCAGATTTTCTGCTCACTAGCAACCTTCGTCCGACAATTACTCTTGACAATGGCGATACGGTATTCATGGTCCAGCAGAGCGATGGGACCTGGAGAGGTACCATCAATCTTCCAGCAAACGCTGTGTACACAGCCACCATCACCTGGGTGGAGCGCATCGGCGATCAGGACTTGCCACTGGCAAGCAAAACTCTGGATATCGCGGTTGGTAACGATGGCTCTACAGAAGAAACCTCCAGTACAGAATTCACTACACAGATTGATACGGATGGTGATGGATTAACAAACCTCGACGAGCGTCGGGACGGATCTGAGCCCTTTGTTGCGCAGGGTGCTGGACCCGGGGTCGAGCCTCCCGTCGATCCTGTTGATCCTGTCGAAGGGGATTTGGTCACTTTGCAGATTCCGCTTGAGTTGCCTGAATTTCTGGCTGATGCCAACTTTCTGGATAGCGATGATCTGAGGCCTGTTGTTACTGTTGATTCTGGAGCGACGGTGGTCACCACGCGCATCTCTGATGAGATGTGGTCAGGCTCTGTGGATCTGCCAGCAGACAATGTGTATAAAGTCACCGTGACGTGGGTGGAATTATTTCAGGGGCAGGACTTGCCGTTGACTGCGAGAACCATCGACTATGCAGTGGGCAACGACGGCTTGGTTCGGGAGGTTGCCGGTACGGGCTTTACCATTGATCTTGACTTCGATGACGATGGTCGAGGCAATTTTGCTGAACGTGAGGATGGTACCGATCCATTTGAGAGTAACTCTGATTTTGGTGGATCCGGACTTTTTCCTGCCACGGCCGACGCTGTCATCCCCCGCATCAGTGCTCAGGATGCACCTTTGATCGATGGGCGCAATGTTACTCTTGGCGCACAGAACCAGCTGACTGGCGAATGGGCGGCTGCGATTCAGAGCGACAGCAGTGGCAACCTGTTAAGCATTGATCACCTAATGATCGATGTGAATGCCGAAGCCGTTGTTGGAACCACACCTTATCGGCGTTGGGCTGCGATGCACGATGGTCAGTTTCTGTATGTCGTGGTTCTTGTCGATGACAATGGGCAACGGCAACGTGATTCCAGCGATTCGGTATTCAATGATGACAGCCTTGAATTGTTCCTGGATGCTGACAACAGTAAATCGCGCACCTATGGCGCTAATGATTTTCATCGGATTTTTCCCATGCGTCTGGCAGGTGCTACTGCATCCAAAGCTGGCGTGACGGCCGGTGATGTGCCGGGGCCAAATTCATCAAGCGTTCCGCTGGACATCGACTTCGCGACTGGCCCGGGCATTGGCCCTGATGGTATTCGTCGTGCTAATTTCGAGCAGGATGTCTATGAACTGCGCATACCTCTGGCCATGGCCGGTATCTCATCGGATGCGCCTTTTGGATTCGAACTTCAAGTCAATGACGACGATGACGGACTGGGACGCGATTCCAAATGGGGCTGGAGACATCCGGCCAGAGACAGGGTAGATGTCGATCGTAGTTTCTTCGACCCCTCGGTTATGGGTACTCTGGTACTGGAGTAGCTGCTATTCGCTACTGGCTACCAGTAGCGACTTGATGTTTGTCAGATTGCGGCTCTCTGCAAGTACAACGAGGTTGATACCATTGCGATCGGTAATACGGGTATCAGCTCCGGCCTGAATCAGTGCTTGTACCAGGCGTTGCTGACCACGACTCACTGCAGCAAACAACGCTGTACGTCCCATGCTGTCTCGTGCGTTCAGATCAGCCCCGCCAGCCACCATCTGCAAAACCAGATGCTCGTAACCCTTTTTTGTGGCTTCAATGACAGGATATGAGCCATTGCTCGTTCTCTGATTCACTGATGCTCCTGCATCCACCAGATATTTGGCAACAACAGGCTGTTCAAGAGCAATCGCTGTAGTCAGCGGCGTTCGTCCAGCGCCATCGACGCCGTTTACATTGGCATCGGCGGCGATAAGGTTACCCACCAGCTTCACCAGTGTTTTTTGCGGCGCCTGTGATATGGCACTGACAATAATGCCGTCACTCAATTTTCCGGACAACGACTGCTCACGCACGATCAGACGCAACACAGCCTGACAGCCTGACCTCACGGCACGCTCTATGGGCGACTTACCACGATGATCCTGCGTGACATCGAGGTCAGGATTCTCCTTTAAGGCGCGTGCAACCGCTTTGACGTCACACGCATGCACACGTGCCGCCAGATGTGCTCTCGAGGCACGTTGAAAACTGGGTTTTGAGCGTAGATGATTCTGCAACAACGGCGCACAGTCGGGTTTTCGAATATGCACATTCAAAGGCTCCCCGTCAACGATCGCTGGCGAGTCAAGTTCCCCTTCGTTCAGCAGCAATGAACTCAGGCGTTGAACATGGCAGCTTTGAGCAGCACCCAGATACTCCAGATAGACACCCTGCAGTCGCTTGTCCTCGGCTTCATCATCAATCACGGTCTGGGTGGCTACATCGCCAACACCAGCAAACTGCGGGTTGAACCTTGCAGACACCATCAGAACAAAGCGCTCACCACCCAAACGCCTGTCGGTGATCACAGCATGGTCCATCGCACTCATACCCCGGTAGTCTTTACGTGTAACCGAAGCACCCTTGCTCAGCAGCAGCGAAACCACATCCGGGTTGTTACTGGTAATAGCCACCATCAGAGGTGATCGACGCTCCGAGCTCAAGGCAGGATTGTCAATCTGCGCGCCAGCATCAAGTAGTGCCTGAACAATCTGCGTATTGGCACTTTTTGCAGCCAGCATTAAGGGTGTGTTGCCATTCACTACCGTATCCGGAAGCGTTCCGGCAGCGAGGAGTTTCTGGACTTCTGGCAGATCCCTGTTCGCAATTGCATACATCAGCTGGCTGGCAGAGGTTGCTGGCTGGTAGGCGCAGGGAGGTTTTAGTTTTTCCAATACCGCCCGATCGATAGAGTCGCTGGTGCAGTTCCAATTGAGTAATCCACTGACCTGACTCACTGATGGTGTGAACGTCATCGATTGGGACCCGATCCTGTCCTCGAAATCGACAATAAGCACACCACCGCGGTTGATGGCAATTCTCTTGACGGTTGTGCCAAAAAGGCTTTTTGGCGGAGGCAGGTCTACATCGCTGTTGTCGCTGGGCATGATACCTTGACGAACATAGTGGTCAGCCACCCGCAATTTCACCTGGGTAGACAGATTGAAACCCTCTGAGTACATAGCGGCTTTCACAAGCAAGCCTCGCGTGTGCCAGCTATGGAAGACACCCGCTGCTGTTCCCAGCATAGCTATCAGTATGATCAGCAGTTTCACGCAACTCTCGACAGAATGATGGCACAGTCCACCGCGGCGTATCCATGGATGCTGTTTGCAGCTAAAAGTACCCGCGTCATCGGAACCGTGGGTCACAATCCCTTGCGATGTCTCTTGCGTATCGGCATAAATTGCCCCACCCTTGATCATCAGGTTGGCAATTTTGCAGACAATAGCGCCCGCCAGCCTTCTGCTTACATCAAAGGTCTGGTATACAGTGCCAGAACGACGTCACACTTACGATCCATGAACAGCAGGAGCCTCTCCACACAATGAATATGCCGGTTAGCCACCCAGCATTTGTACACGTGCGCAGTCAGCACATTCAATCCCTCGATATCGATGTTCACGAATACCGCCATAGCGTTACGGGAACCTCTCACGTACACATCGCAGCCGATAACCCCGAGAATGTCTTCCTGGTAGGTCTGCGCACGGTGCCCACAGACTCAACCGGGGTTGCCCATATCCTCGAACACACGGTTTTGTGTGGTAGTGAGAAATACCCGGTTCGCGATCCGTTTTTCATGATGATCAGGCGTTCCCTGAACACGTTCATGAATGCTTTCACCTCCAGCGACTGGACCGCCTACCCTTTCGCTAGCCAGAATGAAAAGGACTTTTTCAATCTGCTGGATGTTTACCTTGATGCGGTGTTTTTCTCACGCCTCAATGAGCTGGACTTCATGCAGGAAGGTCATCGGGTGGAATTCGAGAAGCCGGATGATCCAAGCAGCGATCTGGTATTCAAAGGTGTGGTCTTCAATGAAATGAAGGGCGCTATGAGTGCCCCGACAAGTGTGCTGTGGCAGACGTTGAGCAAGTACCTGTTTCCGAATAACACGTACCACTTCAACAGTGGTGGAGAGCCTGAGGATATTCCTGATCTGAGTTATCAGGAGCTTAAATCCTTCTATGACACGCATTATCATCCGTCTAACGCCGTGTTCATGACCTATGGCAACCTGTCTCCCGAGGTGTTACAGGCACGCTTTGAGGATCAGGTGCTCAAGCGCTTCGAGAAGCTGGACAAGACGATCAGCGTTGAACCTGCCAAGCGTTATCATGCGCCGATTCGTGTGCAGGAGTATTACTCCACTCAGGAAACCAATACCGAAGACAAAACGCACATCGTGGTTGGCTGGCTGCTGGGCAAGAGCATCAACCTTGAAGAGCGGTTGCGTGCTGATCTGTTGTCCAGCGTGTTGATGGCCAACAGTGCTTCGCCGCTGATGCGGGCACTGGAACAAAGTGATATCGGAAGCTCACCTTCACCCATGTGCGGGCTGGAAGACAGCAATCTGGAGATGGTCTTTGCCTGCGGACTGGATGGTTCCAATCCGGAAAGAACCGCCGATGCTGAAAAACTGATCATCGACACGCTTGAAGCGGTTGCACGTGATGGCGTGCCGCAAGAGGAGGTCGATGCCATGTTGCACCAGCTTGAATTGAGTCAACGGGAGATCCGTGGGGACGGCATGCCGTTTGGTTTACAACTGGTGCTCAGCGGATTATCATCGGCGATGCAGCGAGGAGACACGCTAGCTGCCATTGACCTCGATCCGGCACTCGAAGCGTTACGCAATGAGGCTCAGAACCCCGATTTTATTCCGGGGCTGGTACGCAGTCTGCTGCTGGACAACCCGCACAGAGTGACTTTGACGCTGGCTCCCAATACCGAGATCACGGAACGGCGTAACCTGGCCGAGAGAGCCAGACTTGCCATGATGAAAAAGTCGCTGGATGAAGAACAGGCACGAGATATCATTGAACGCACAAAGGCACTGACGGAACGACAAACGCAGGAAGATGACCCTGAGATTCTACCCAAGGTAACGCTTGCCGATGTGCCGGCAGACTTGCATATCCCTACTGGAACAAAGTCCACTCTGGGCGGCGCACCGGCGACATTGTTCGCTCAAGGCACCAATGGCATTGTCTATCAGCACGTCGTTGTTGATCTGCCGCAGATGGACGAAGAGTTACAGCAGCTGCTTCCGCTGTACACGAACTTTGTGGCTGAGCTTGGCTCAGGCGGGCGCGATTACCTGCAAACACAATCCTTGCAAGCTGCCACCACCGGCGGCATTGGCGCATACACACTCCAACGTGGTGCAGTCGATGATGTGCAGTCAGTTTCAGGTTTTCTGGTGGTTCGTGGTAAAGCCTTACTTCGCAATGCAGAGTCGCTGTCACAGCTCATGCTCGATACGTTAGCTGATGTGCGTTTTGACGAGCACGATAGAATCCGCGAATTGATTGCCCAGTCACGCGCGGGGCGTGAGCAACGGGTTACTGGGAGTGGGCATGTGTTAGCAATGCTTGCTGCCGGTAGTGGCATGAGCCCTACCGCACGACTCTCGCATGAGCAGAACGGTCTGGCGGGTATTCAAAGCCTCAAGGCACTTGACGACTCTCTGGATGACAAACGTGCACTTGCTGGTCTCGCAGCACGTTTCGCCGAAATACATGAAATTCTGCGTGCCGCACCGCGGCAATTCATGGTGGTTGCCGAGCAACAGAATTAGCAAACTTCCCAGCACAGCCAGAGCAAGGAATAAGGCCCTACA
>CAYGSW010000012.1:25938-41121 GCA_964352535.1 uncultured Granulosicoccaceae bacterium
GCCTGAGCAAGGTTTTTGGGGCTTCTCCAATGGCAAGCGACTTCAACCGGTTTGCACCCTCTGCGATTCGTGAGCAGGCCAGGCAGATCTGGACGACGAGTACCGACGTCAACTTTTGCGCTAAGGCATATCCCACGGTGCCCAGTGCGCATGAAGATGCAGCAGCGCTGGCTGTATTGGGGCCATTCTTGAGAAATGGTTACCTGCACAGGGCAATTCGCGAGACCGGTGGTGCCTACGGTGGCGGGGCTTCGCAGGATGCAGACACGGCGTCCTTCCGTTTTTACAGCTATCGGGATCCGCGTCTGGAAGAGACTCTGGCAGATTTTGATGCCTCAATCGTATGGCTGCACGATACCAGGCACGAAGCCCGTGAACTGGAGGAGGCTATCCTGAGTGTGATCAGTGGAATTGACAAGCCCGGCTCGCCTGCTGGAGAGGCAAGGAGTACGTTTCAGGCAGAGCTGTTCAATCGTACAGCCGAGAAGCGTCGGGAGTTCCGACGGCGTATTCTGCAGGTAAGCCTGGACGATCTGAAACGTGTCGGCAGCACTTATCTGCAAAGCGACAAGGCAAGTACTGGTGTGCTGACCAGCGAAAAACGGTCTCAGCAAGATGAAGTCAGGGCGTTGGGACTTACCACTTACGCCCTGTAATATTCAAGCTCGATAAGAAACCCTGGCGCATAAAGCGTCAGGGTTTTCCAGTTTACTTATCTGACGATTCATCACTACCAGCATCACTCAACTCGGCAGTCCCCTCTTCCGGGTCACCTGCTTGAATTCGCTGGTAGATTTCTTCCCGATGCACACTGACGTCAGGCGGTGCAGTGATACCAATTCTCACTTGCTTTCCTTTAACACTGAGAATAGTGATTGTCACTTCGTCACCGATAACAATTGATTCATCAGTCCTTCTGCTCAGAATCAACATCCTTAATACCCCCTAAAACATCCAACGTAAAATTTGAAACCGCGGTACATCCCTTTACATGGGCCGCTGATCTGATGGAGCGGATTACTTACACCTTCATTGGTGAATGAATCTGGCACCAACCCTCCGTCCATAGGCCTAGTATGACGCATACCGTAGATGAAGACACTATCTACACCAACACGTTCCATTAAATCAGTATTGCTTGACCGATAGTAAATAACACTCACAAAACCGCGTCCTGCATACGCTTTCAACCTTAATTCGACATAAAAACCATCTTTCTCACATTTTTCACTTCAGTTTTGCCGAATGTGTACGCTATTTGCTGAAGCCGCAGACACTTAAGCGAAATATTGAGGCATAGCCTATGAAAACCACTGCAGAAAAAAAACCAGCAACCCGAAAGTCAGTAACCCGTAAGACAACAACCAGAAAGACGGCCAGCACAGCTGGAAAAAAGTCTTCAGCTGGAAAGGCCAGCGCCGCTCCTGCGCGCACAGCTTCGAAGGCGACAAAAAAAGCGGCACCTAAGGTTACTGCCAAGAGCGCTATTAAAAAGAGCCCGGTAAAAAAGAAAGTTGCAGCGAAGAAGCCTGCTACTGCCAAACCTGCTTGCAAGGCAACTGTTGCAAAGACGTCTGTGGTAAAAAAGCCCGTTATTAAAAAAAAGACTGTGACTAAAAAGCCAACTGCTACAAAAAAGCCTGTACGAAAAGCCGCAGCAACCAGGAAAGCGGCCCCCGCAAAGGCAGTTGCAAAAAAAGCTGCAGTTCGACGCGTTCGTAAAGCAAGCTAGCACCGGCTTGTTAGCGAGCCATGTTGTAGAATAGTAGTTCAAGCTGATCATGATTGCTGATGTATGCAAGGCTTGAGCTACCTCTTAAATCATGCAGGTTGTGCCCAGAAATCACGTAGTGAGCTGACAAGCTCTGCTTTATTGTCTGGATAGGCTACACGCCAGTCATCTGGAAACAGCCGTTGGTAGCCAGTTTGTCTGAATCGTGCATCGATCAACAGCACAAATCCCTTGTCAGACTCGTTGCGAATGACTCTACCGGCCGTTTGTAGCACACGGGTAAAGCCCGGGTAACGGTAGGCATAGTCGTATCCATCGTGGCCTGATTCACGATAGCGCTCGGCTATCAGTTCAGTTTTCTGATCCATCGCAGGTAGCCCGGTGCCGACAATCAGTGTCCCTATCAGGCGATTTCCGGCATAATCTATGCCTTCGCCAAACACGCCACCCTGGATGGCAAACCCTACCCGATGACCATCCTGATCCAATTCATCAAGCAACGCTTGCTGTGCAAGCTTGGTCTGGCCACGAGACTGAGTCCATGTCTGTTGATTAGGGTTCTTCTCAACGAACAAGGCATGCACCTGCTCCAGATAGGCATAGGAGGGAAAAAAAACCAGGTAGTTGCCCTCACACAGGGCCGTAGTTGCAGTAATAAGGCTCACCAGCTCGGCCATCGATGCCTGACGCTGCCGATAGCGCGTGTCCACCCAGCCCACCACTGCGCGTAAACACTGGCGCGCAGAAAAGGGGTTGGGCAGTTGCAGATAGCCCGTCTCTTCAGCAAGACCCAAGGCATCACGGTAGAACGTACCGGGACGTAATGTGGCAGAAAACATGATAGGTGGTTTAAACATGCGATAGGTTTTCGCTAACGCAGTTGATGCATCTACACAGTACAAGGTAACTTCAATCTGCCTTTTTCGACCCGCGCGCATGTAACGCGTTATACAGCGATGTCGATCCGAGAAAAGATCCGTGATGACCGCATATCGACAAAGTTCACGCCATAAACGGGAGGTGCGTTCACCCAGCATGCCTGCATGTGCACTAGCTTCCGCCATTTTTTCAAGAATCACAGCTATCGAACGTCCAAGTTTGGCAGGTGGGTCTTGCGACACAATGGTCATCACAGCATCATCGTTGACCGCTGATGCTGGCGCCAACGTTAGCATTTGGCGTGACAATTTATCCAGTTCGGAGGCCACCAGCGGATAAGAAGCTCTGCATTCGTGAGCGGCTTCCATACAGTGCTGTCTGTCTAGCTGTGCCGAATACATGGACCGGGCCCGGCCCAGAAGATTATGAGCTTCATCTATCAGTAGCACCGTATTGCTGGAGGGCTGTGAGAAATGACCAAGCCTGACCAGAGGATCAAATACGTAGTTGTAATCCGCTATGACGATCTGCATCCACGGTAGCAGCTGTTGTACCAGTTCAAAGGGACAGAGCTGGTGATCCCAGGCCACTTCCGAAAGCCTGGTGCTGTCTATCAACCCCAATGCCAATAATTCATCCCGGGCATCAGGCAAGCGATCAAAGAACCCGAGAGTCATGGGACAGCGACCGGTTGAATCTCGCTCACATCTGCCATTCGAGCAGAAACAGACAGACTCTTTGGCGCTGATCTGAATCGTGGTGGCGTCGAGACCCGCGGCGCCGAGCTTTTGCAAGGCCTGGGTAGCACTCAGGCGGCCTGCTACCTTTGCAGTGAGGTAGACCAGTTGAACCAGATGTCCCTCTCCCATCGATTTTATTGATGGGTAGAGACTGCTGACAGTTTTGCCAATACCGGTTGGCGCCTCACACAACAGAGCGTTGGCATCGCGACTGGCACGATAGATTGCTGCAGCCATGTCGCGCTGGCCTTGTCTGAAATTTTCAAAAGGAAACGGCAAAGACCTTGCACTGGAAATCAGTTTGCGGTGCCATATTTGTATTTTTTCATACCAGCGTACATAGCACTGCATAGCACTCCGGGCATGATCGAATAGCTCAGCTGCCTGTACCGTTCGCGAGTCAGAACTGACTATGTTACTCCGAATATTGACATGCACCAGTTCCAGTTCCACGCTCTTGACAAGCCGCGGCTGCTGATGCAAGTACACATACCCGTAAAGATATAGCTGAGCCCACTGCAATGCTCGCTGTGGGGTAGGAATGTGCTCAGACGGTACCAGTGTTGTCTTGATTTCCGACAAAACCGGACGGCGTGTATCCACAAGATCGACACGCCCACTTAACTCCACTGTCTTGTTGTCAACCATGCTCTGGCACTTGACGCTGAGCTCGCTGCGCAACCAGTCTGCCTGCCCGGCACTCTTTTTTCGCTCATCCTGGAGTCGCTTGTGGGCTCGTATACCCTGTTGTGCGGATGGCCCTGCCACTGCATCTGGCAAAAGATCGCCCTGTCGACAGGCAAAATTGGCAAGCTGAGTGACTGACAGATGCAGGATTGTCGCCATGGTTTCAGACTCACTCACGCACTTGTATCAACCAAATCCAGGCGGTAACGGACATGCACCACACGGCACGGGATCGAATGCTGATTAAAGTAATGCATCCATCTGCGCTGGTTTGCTTGCAGAGTATCCCCCGGTCCTTTGATTTCAATGAATTCGTAACCGCCTTGATCAGGAAACACTACAAGATCGGGTAAGCCGCTTGAATTCTCACGCGGATCATCAAGTATGTGCTCAAACAGAGACCGCCAATGCTTGCCGGGCACGCGCTCCAGTGCCAACTCCAGCATGTCCGGTGACAGTCTGTGCCAGCGGACCAGCGGATTCAATTTGCCTTGATGATCTTGATAAGCCTGTCTCACTCGAGCCTTCAGATTGCAAGGCTCGTCCAGGTCCCTGAAACGTACATGCAACAGTTCTGCGCGGCGGTAGCGAAATTCAGGTTCATGAAAATCAGATGGTGCGATCTGAAACGGGTTGAAAAACACACCGGGCAAAGGGTGAAAGATGATGTCCCAGATCAGCAATCCCAACACACCTGTAACCAGCGTGTTTTCCGTATGGAAACACACACCGTTGAGGCTATAGAAAACGCGCGCCAGTTCTTCTACTCGCTGACCCGTGTTAGCCAGCACCAGCTTGCTGCTCGCAGGCTTGAACACAACGCGTTTGCGATGGCTCTGACCCTGGGATTTTCTACACCGTTCAAGCAGACGTTCTCCGACCAGTCTCTCCGATTCATTACGAGGAGCATCAAGCATTTGCTGACACAACAGCAGGGCTTCCTGCCAGCGTTGCTGCGCCATCATGATGCGTACGCGCCGCTCTCTTGCAGGCGCATTTACGGAGAGCTCATACAAGGCCTGAGCCTGTTCAGTGTGTGCCAGTCTTTCCAATTGCCTTGCTATCTTGTTTCTCAGTCTGTCTACCCGGCGAATCAGATTATCGTCGTCATGATCTGTCTGCGGCAGTGAATTGGCCAGCTGCAACAGATCTTCAGAGCAGCGCCTGTTGATGACCTCAAACAAAGCATCGCATTCGAAGTATCGCCAATGCGCTTCAATCTGGCGACGGGAGGTAAATGCGCGTGCCTCGGGGTCGATTGAATAACTCTCATAGGTGGACGTGCCCAGCTGTTGCAATACAAATTCGCTGCTGTCCTGATACAGATTGCCAAAAAAACACAGCTGCATCAGCATCCAGTGTGCGTGTCCGTGCAGCGAAATCCAGCGATCTGACGCTTGCAGAGACTCCAGACAGTGTTGTATCCGGATATCATCGGCGTGGACTATATGCTCACACAGTTCCACCCGGGACAGATTGCGATGCGCTCGCATGTTCAGCAAATCCAGCAGTTCAGGTTTGGTAAAACAGCTCAGCAGCAACGACATGTCGTCCGGGATCTGACGAGTGGCAAGGCCGGATTCGGCCAGCTCGTTGGCCATCTGTTCGACATTATCAATCTCCGGGTACGCCAGTCGGCTCACACGAAATAATGATCCTCTGCGCGTCAGCAAACGAATATATAAGCGTTGCGCCTGCAAGGAGACATTGCTGACAGACTGATACCATAGCAACTCTTCCTCCTTAAGCAGATCCGCGTAGGTGCTGACGACAAAACGCGCGAGCGTGTGAAAGTTCTCTACGTAGTAGTCACCGTACAATTCGGGCAGGGATTCAGTATCCATGTGTTCAGATTTTTACTCGCTGAAGGAAGCAAGTCATGATTAATTCACGTCGTCGATTACTGCAGATAGCCATGCTAGGGCCAACACCCGCTATCGCGGGCACCTTTTCATCGTGGGCTATCGGCGATAACACAAGCAATAGTGCCTGTAATGATCTACTGAGTCACGAACTGCGACCCCTGATGGGGCCAGAGCGACGACCATTGTGCGAAAGATTCAACAATCAGGTTCTTCTGATCGTCAACACTGCCAGCAAATGTGGTTTTACACCACAATTTGACGATCTTGAGAAACTACATCAGCGCTACTCGGCCGATGGATTTCAGGTGCTGGGATTTCCGTCCGGCGACTTCCGGCAAGAGCTGGAAAGCGAAGAGGAAGTCGCCCAGTTCTGTGAACTCAATTACGGTGTAACCTTTCCGATGTTCGAAAAGATCAGCGTTGCCGGAGAAAATGCGCATCCGCTCTATCAGCAGCTTGCCGAAGCTACCGGTAGCTACCCGCGATGGAATTTCAACAAATATCTGGTAAATCGCAACGGCGAAGTCATGGCTCATTACAATTCGGGCGAAATGCCGATGGGACAACGCATGGTGGCGGACATCGAAGCACTGCTATAGGCAACCCACTGCAACACACCCACTCCTAAAGTAGGAGAATACGGCTTATGGCTTTGACCTACAATTGACAACTTTCAGAATTTGAGTCGTTAGACAGTATGGCTGTGGAGCAGCATTCGATACCGGCGCCGGCGCTGGTGCTTGGCCTTGGCGGGCTCATTCCCTTTGTCGTCGCTGCGATGCTTATCTGGTGGCCTTTACCGATCGCTCAGTGGCTGCCGCAGGAAATTGTTCGCGCGCGTGATACCACGCAGCTTGCCACATTGGCGTTGGGCGGCTATGGCGCCGTCATTCTGAGCTTTCTGGGCGGTGTTCGATGGGGTAACATCCTGTTTGACAATGCCAGCCTGCGCCAATGGTTACCGTTGATCCTCAGCGTTGTGCCCAGCCTTATTGCCTGGCCGGCCCTGCTACTGGCGCCGATTCCCATGTTCGCGTTGCTAGCTGCGGGCTTCCTGTTGCAGTATGCGCTGGATGTTGCAGGGGGTCGACGCGGCGTGCTACCAGTCTGGTTCGTGCGTCTGCGTCTGATACTGACCTCAGGAGCAATTCTCGGCTTGATGACTGGGTTGCTCGGACACGCCGTGTGAACGATCCTACGGCTTCGGATACGCTAACCGGCCAAGCGTTGACGCCGTGTGGTACTCATCGAGTCCGGTAATGGCTACAGCGCCAGCGGCATTCATATTCAACTGACCATCCTCTGCCATCAGGCCATCGTTAATACGCAGTTCTATGATTTGCGCAATTACCAATACAGTGTCATTGACAGTCAGCGTTTGTGTTTCAACCAGTCGAAGGCCGGTTTTTATCGGACTTTGTGCAACGTAGGGTGCCTTCAATTCGGCTGAATACTCCTCGTCAAGGCCGGTTGCCTGGAATTCGGATTGCTCGCGTGCGTATCGCGCCGTCGTTTGATGAGACTGTTCGTGCATGTCTCTGGTAACAACATTCAGGGTAAAGACACCAGTCTCAAGAATGTTCTCAAGTGAGTGTCTGGGGACGCTGTGAGGTCTGAACAACAGGCCTAGCAAGGGCGGGTTTGCACCGATATGAAACACTGAGCTCATCAGGGCCAGATTGGTCTGCCCCTGCGCATTGATCGACCCGAGCAAATTGGCGCTCTTGTAACCGGCAAGGCTATTGAACAGGTTGGCGCGGTGACGTTTTTCCAAATCGTCAATGGCTGGACGCGTAAGCGTAAGTACAGAGCTCACTTGATTGACTCCGATGACAAGCGTGATACGTGGAGATCAAAAACGTCTCGGGCTCTGCGCCAGGCACCTGACTCCAGATCTCGGACGTTGCGCAAGACAGGCAACAGTTGCCTCGAAAAGTCTTCACTGCTCTCTTTCGGAAGCAGCGATGGCAGATGGTCTATGGCAATAAGGTGCAGCGATTCTTCACCCTCGGATACTGCCGGTATCTGGCTGACGGGTGCATCCATGCTGGTGCACCTGTCATACACAGGCACGGGGTTGTATTGACCAAAGGGATCGCAACTGACATCACTGATGACCTGCAATCTGCGCCCGGTCCGTTGCAAATGCCTGTGATCAGTAAACGGCGGCAGAGCCTGGTTGATGAAAACACAATTGATAAACAGATCGTGATCACGCACTGCATCGAAAGGTCCGCCTGAAGCGGTGTCGGTCTGATCCCAGGCCGTGACTTCGACACCACAGCGCTTTAATAATTCGACAGCGCCCGTACCACATCGCCCAAGCGCGCCAATAACCAGAGCGTCAGGACGTACCCTGGTGGATTCCAGTTCAGTACGAACATCATTGATCAATGCGTTCTTGTCGGGCCATGCGTCAAGTGCTCCCAGGGTATCACCCCTGGATTTCGCACAAAAGGCAAGTACAGCAACAGCCGCACCGACAAACCCTGCCCAATAACCAAATGCGGCCACGCGTTTGCCAGTCTCATCAGTCAGGTACTCAAGATCATATAGCGTCCCACCGCCGCGCTGGAACTGAGACAGTGTTTGCGCCCAGCCGCTCTGTTCTTTAAAGACGTGCGCAAAGTGGACATGGTTTCGCATAAACGGACCATCCTCAGGTTCCAACTCCTTCAAACCCAAAATGAGCGCGTGCTGTGGTGCATGATGCCAGGCATGGGTGTCAGCCAGTTCGCAGCCGGCGTTGGCGAATTCTTCATCATCAAAGATACGTAGGGGTGATTTCTCTACCACAATGGTGTAACCCTCACTAACAAGCTGTCTGGCAATGTCTGGTGTTAGCAGAGTTCGTCGCTCGAACGGTTTGGTTTCTGCCCGCAGCCATAGCAAAGTGGTGCTCATGCAGTTGTCTCTGAAGTGGTTATATGTATTCTATCTGACACGTCGATATAGCCCACGCTGCTGGCTACGGGATACCCTGCTGACACAAGTGACTGAAGGCAGTCTGCCGCGGCATAGCGCGGCACAACACCTAACAGGCCGCCACTGGTCTGTGGATCGAATAGCAGCGCAACAGTGGCAGCATCACAACTTTCATCGATTCGCATTGTGACAGTGCTTGCGCGATTGTTCTGTGACCACAGAGAGCTGCGATAGCCTGCCTGGCTCAGAGATCTGGCGCCATCTAAAAACGGAATCCTGTCCAGATGAATGGTGGCGCCCGCTGAGCGCTCGTTATTAACATGTATACCTTGAAGCAGGCGATCAAGATGCACTGACAGACCAAAGCCTGTGACATCTGTCATCGCGACACAACCGTGCTGACGTAATATGTCGGCGGCCTGCCGGTTGCTGAGCAACATGGATTCGATAGCTGAAGTCACATCGCCACCGCGCGCGGCTGTTTGCTCAAGCGCTGCAAACAGAATCCCGATACCCAGTGCTTTGGTCAGAATCAGATGATCACCATGCTGCACGAGGGAATCGGAGGACAGCGTCGAGGACATGGTTGCATTAACAACCAGACCCACTGACATCTGGGGTCCCTGTGTTGTATGACCACCGATCAGTGCACACGACTCCTCATGCAGCACTTGGGTTACACCGCGCATCAGCAGGCGCAGATCTCTGTCGATAACGTGCACACCAGCTTCGGGTAACGTCACGATGACTTGCGCAGAATGCACCGTGGCATCCAGAGTTATCACATCATTGATTGCATGCAGTGCGGCAATCTTTCCCAATACGTAAGGGTCATCGACAATGGCATTGATGTGATCCACTGACTGCACCAGACGTCCTGTGGGTAGATCGACAACAGCGGTGTCGCCCGCGGGTGAGAGGCCAGCAAGCCGCTCAACATCGGTGTTCTCCAACAACAACTCATTTAGTGCGTTTTGCAAGACAACACTGCCCACCTTTGCACCACAACCACGGCACAGCATGGTGCTGGACCGTGTCGCAGCATGTCTATCGTCAACAAGTGCATCCGGGAGCCGGTCAAGCGATGCGTTCATCCGCCGTCTGGGTAGACGCCGGAATTTTTCCATGAAGGTTTGATCAATGTGATCTTTCCAGCGCCACACCCATTGCCCCTGCACGACGACTGGCCCTCGGCAGGCAATGGCATGCTGTTCACCTGTGGCCATAAGAGTCAGGAAGTCGGTCTGCGGCTTGTAGGGTTTCAGCGCTTCTCCGAGTAGAAACCGGCGGATGTTTTCAAACAATACCGGTGCCTGGCGTACAGCGAATACACCAGCCTTGGTGCTGGGTGTTTGCACCTGCGTACCAATATCACCTGTAGCGAATACAAAAGCATGCGATGTACTTTGCAGATAGGTGTTGGTGGCTACGAAGCCGCGATTATCGGTAGCCAGACCTGCCTTGGCAGGCCAGGCAGGCCCTACGGCTGCTGTACACCAGATGATTTCATCCAGCTCAGCGATTCTGCCATCTGCGGCTATGAGCTTGCCCGATTCTACAGTGGTGACATCAAACCCTCTTACCACGTCAATACCAGCAGCCTTTGCCGCATCGATTGCCAGCTTGCCAACACGCTCTGGACGACCACTTATCGCACTGTTATCTCGCAAAAACCAATGGAAGCTGGCTGATGTATGACGAAGCTTATGCTGTATTGCGCTCACTAACTCAAATCCGCCGGCACCTGAGCCAACGACGCCAATGCGTGCATTCTGATTGACGGATTGCCAACGAGCGTAAAAATCGCTGACAGGTTTTACGGGGGTGACATGCTCCCGCGAGCCAGTGACTGATAGATCAGGCGTCGATCCGGTATCCAGCGAAAGCACATCGAAGTGCAGACCGGGACGCTCTTGAAAGTTCACCTGTCGAGTATCCAGATCAATGGCAATAACGGTGTCTTCGATAAATCTTACCTCTGCCCAGCGACAGAGTCGAAGCAGATCGATATGAATATCGTCAACGCTGTAGTGTCCAGCGACCAATCCTGGCAGCATGCCGGAATATGGTGTTTGTGCACTGCTGGATACTAGTGTCAGGCGAACCCCTGGCAGGGGTTGCATGGCCCAGCGTCGCAACAACAGGGCATGACTGTGACCACCGCCTACCAGACAGACATCTCTGACAACGGGTGCGCTGTTCATATCACAGCATGACTTACAGACGTTGACATTGATTGCGATGCTGCCTTGTCCAGAATTTGCTGGTGAGTTCCCTTGAACACGATACGCGTTGCTTTCTGGCTTAACTGATAGTCGTACATGGGGTCGTAGTAGTCACGCAGCAACATTTCGATAAAAGGGCTGTACAAGGTTGTGTCGTTATGCTGGCCGTGGCGCGCCAGGGCCTCATCGAGTAAACCAAGTGCCTGCTGATAGTTCTGACCACCAAAGCGCTTCTGTATACGTGCAAGGCTGTCTCTGTGGTGCGCAGCATACGCATCAAATCCAGCCTGTTCGCCAAGCTGACGCTGGTAGAGTTTTAAAAGATCTGTTACGTAGTCATCAAAACAGTTCTTGATGCGCTCTGGCATCTCACACTCAAGGATGTAGATAGGTGCTCTGTACATGGCATCTCTGAGCATCTCGGGAATACAGATTCTGCCAATCAAACGTGCCTCGTCTTCCAGAAATACTGTGGCGCTGCCTTGTTCCTCACGCTGCATCAGAGCAATGGCAAGAGCGTTCTCGAAGTCTATCGGAGTGGGTTGAGCATCGGGCATGTTGCCGAAGCTTGAACCCCGGTGATTGGCCAGATGTTCAAGATCAACCGTTGAGCCAAGCGCATTGAGCAACAGCGTTTTTCCATTGCCGGTACGCCCACCGATAAGGGTGAACGACAGCGTTGCGCACAGACGAGTCAGTTCGTTGACAAGAAACGTTCGTAAGGCCTTATAACCACCTTCTATCAGCGGTACTTCCACCCCGGCCTCCGCTAGCCAATGCTGTGTAATACGTGAGCGCAGTCCGCCCCTGAAGCAATACAGCCGTGCGCCTGGATGCGCATTGATAAACGTTGTCCATTGCTGCACCCGTTGTGCCTGTATGTTGGGGGTGACCAGTTCAGCACCTAAGGCGATGGCGCTTTCCTGGCCGGATTGTTTGTAACGAATACCGACCAGATGACGCTCTTCATCGCTCATCAAGGGAAGGTTTACAGAACCTGGAAATGCACCCTTCTTGAATTCTACGGGTGCGCGTACGTCCATAAGCGCACAGCCTGATAAAAACAGAGTGCGATAGTCGTTAATGGATTTGCCGGGCTTTTGCGGCACCTGACGCACGGCTTATTCCCGGCTTAACAGCTTCTTCATTGCATCGCCTGCAGGCAGTACACCTTTGCCAGCATACTTGTGCAGCTTATCGCGTGAATCATTGATATCAAGATTGCGCAGTGAGAGTTGACCAATTCTATCCAGAGGACTGAAGGCTTCATCTTCCACCACTTCCATCGACAGATTTTCTGGCGCATAGGTGAGTTCTTCGCTTTGGGTATCCAGTAGTGAATAGTCATCACCTCGGCGTAGCTCCATTGTTACTGTCCCGCTAACGCTCTGGCCGATCCATTTTTGCAAGGTGTCTCGCAACATGAGTGACTGCGGGTCGAACCAGCGCCCCTGATAAAGCAACTTGCCCAGGCGGCGACCCAGAGTATGGTAGTTGTCGAGGGTATCTTCATTATGGATACCGTTGAGCAGACGTTCATAGGCGATGTGCAAGAGCGCCATGCCGGGGGCTTCATAAATGCCACGACTCTTGGCTTCAATGATACGGTTTTCGATCTGGTCACACATGCCCAGGCCATGACGTCCGCCGATGTTGTTGGCTTCCCTGAACAGGGCAACGGCAGACTCGAAGCGCTTGCCATTGAGTGCGACAGGCATGCCTTCTTCATACGTGACGCTGACCTGTTCAGCGTCGATGGCCACAGATGCATCCCAGAACTTGACACCCATGATGGGTTCGACAATGTGCATGCCCCTATCGAGAAATTCCAGATCCTTGGCTTCGTGGGTAGCGCCCAGAATGTTCGAGTCGGTGGAATAGGCTTTCTCCTTGCTGGCCCGGTATTCGAGTCCGTTGGCATTAAGGTATTCACTCATTTCGGCACGCCCGCCAAGCTGAGCCACAAACGTGGCATCAAGCCAGGGCTTATAGATCCGCAATTCAGGGTTTGTCATCAGGCCGTAGCGGTAAAAACGCTCGATGTCGTTGCCTTTATAGGTGGATCCGTCACCCCAGATGTGTACGTCGTCCTCTTGCATGGCGCGCACAAGAATGGTTCCTGTAACTGCACGACCCAGTGGTGTGGTATTGAAGTATTTCTTGCCACCACTTGAGATGTGGAACGCACCGCACATGATTGCAACCAGACCTTCGTGGACCAGCACATCGGTGCAATCAACCGTGCGCGCCTCTGTCGCGCCGTAGGCTTTTGCGCGCAACGCAATGTCGTCAAAATCATCTTCGTCGGGCTGGCCAAGATCGGCAGTGTAGGCGTAGGGTCTGGCGCCGTGTTCCTTCATCCAG
The DNA here is from genome assembly GCA_964352535.1 of uncultured Granulosicoccaceae bacterium. Taxonomy (GTDB): domain Bacteria; phylum Pseudomonadota; class Gammaproteobacteria; order Granulosicoccales; family Granulosicoccaceae; genus Granulosicoccus. The sequence goes on from CAYGSW010000012.1 coordinate 39,356, forward strand.
GCAATAGCGGCTGAGGTGTCCAGGCCCCCTGAAAAGGCAATACCTACTTTCTGATCAACCGGCAACGACAGCAAAATCTTGTTCATCGGGTAGTGCTTTCAACTAGAGGACGGGGGGCACAGTCTAGCTCGGATCACTGACTAAATCACTTAGCGCTCTTTCATAAATGGTATGCCCACAGCCTTGGGGGCTGTAGCACGTCCTATGAATCCAGCCAGAAGTACTACAGTGAGTACGTATGGCAGAGCCTGGATGGCCTGCACAGGCACTTCTCCGATAACGGGAAGGACCACGCCCTGCAGTCTGATGGCTACCGCATCGAGGAAACCAAACATCAGGCAGGCAAGCATGGCTGGCAGAGGGCGCCACTTGCCGAATATCAGCGCAGCAAGCGCAATATAGCCCTGCCCTGCGGTCATTTCTCTGACGAAAGAGGCATTTTGCGCTGTAGACAGATACGCTCCGGCAATACCACACAATGCTCCGCAAATGGCGACGGCCGAATAGCGCAGCTGACTGACTGACAAGCCGCCAGTATCGACGGCCAGTGGATTTTCACCCACGGCTCTGAGTCGCAAACCAAAGCGCGTTCGGTAGACCACCCACCAGGTGCCAATGACCGCCAGCCAGGCAACGTACACCAGCACATTGTGGCCGCTGATCACATCAGAGTAGAACTGCCCAACAACGGGTACATCCGCCAGTGCCTGTGCAAAAGGCAAATCCACAGGCATGAATCGCGCGTCACTGGTCAGCGACGGAGTCTGGCCACCTTGCCGAAACCAGGCTATGCCAAGAACAACGGTGAGTCCTGAAGCCAGAATGTTGATCGCAAGCCCACTGACAACCTGATTGCCACGGTGTGTAATACAGGCAAATCCATGGACCAGTCCGAGAACGATACCCACCCCGATGCCTGCCAACAGCGCGAACCAGGCATTGCCAGTGACGGCTGCCACCGAGCCTGCCGCAAACGCTGCTGCCAGCATCTTGCCCTCAAGGCTTATATCGACAATGCCTGAGCGCTCGGAAAACAATCCGGCCATGGCGGCAAGGATCAACGGCGAGGAAACGCGCAGCGTGGCATCAAGTATCGCAAGAAAACCCGACAGGCTATCCATCAGGCAGGCACCACATCATCGACTGACTTGAACTTCAGGTATACGCGGACCACCCAGGGGCGCAGCATCAATGCCAGCGCACCGGAAAACAGAATGATAAGGCCCTGTATGGCCACGACCATTTCACGCGTAATCTGTGGAATCTCAAATGCAAGTTCGGCACCGCCCTGATACAGGACACCAAAGAGCAGACTTGCCATGATTATGCCCACAGGATGGTTGCGTCCCATCAGCGACACGGCAATGCCTGTGAAGCCATAACCCGCGGTGAAGTTCAGCAATAGACGATGATGCACACCCATGATCTCATTGACTGCGACAAACCCGGCCAGAGCTCCCGAGATGCACATGGCGGTGATGACAACCGTCTTGGGACGAATACCTGCATAGCGGGCTGCATGCTCACTGTGTCCGGCTGTGCGTAGTTCGTAGCCCCAGCGGGTTCGCCAGATGTAGATCCAGACAAGAAAACAGCACAGCAACGCGAAAAACAGCGACAGATTCAGCGGCGATCGCGTTATCTCGATACCAAACGTTGCGAGAAACTCATGCATGAACGGCAACCAGGATGCTTCATCGAATACACGTGATTCTGGTGACATCTGGCCCGGCTTGATGAGCACATTGACCAGCAGATAGACCAGC
>CAYGSW010000013.1:0-31829 GCA_964352535.1 uncultured Granulosicoccaceae bacterium
CGCCGGTGCAGCAGCCGAAGAGCAAACCGAGTTCGATATTGTTCTGGCAAGTTTTGGTGAGAACAAGGTTGGCGTTATCAAAGCAGTTCGTGGTGCAACCGGCCTTGGTCTGAAGGAAGCGAAAGATCTTGTTGAAAGTGCACCTGCTCCCATCAAGGAAGCAGTGAGCAAAGCTGAAGCGGAAGAGCTCAAGAAGACGTTGGAAGAAGCTGGCGCTACCGTCGAGCTTAAGTAGTTTGAAGTACGCGTTGTACCGACCTGCAGTAGGGTCGGTGCTGCGTCACTTGGCTGACAGTCGTTGAGACTGTCGGCCTGCTGTCGTTTCCGGCAGCGAAAAACTAAAAATTTGCGTGTAACACATAGCGCGCGTGGCAGACAAGCGAGGAACGTTGATGGCCTTTTCGTTCACTGAAAAAAAACGTATCCGCAAGGATTTCGGGAAGCGTGCGCCTATACTGGAGGTGCCGTACCTGCTGCAAACGCAGCTGGATTCCTATCGCAACTTCCTCCAGGAAGATAAGAGCCCTGAGGAGCGCGCTGAAGTCGGTCTTCATGGAGCCTTCAACAGCGTTATGCCCATTGTCAGTTACTCGGGCAATGTGGAGCTGCACTACGTCAGCTATCGACTCGGCAAACCAGCGTTTGACGAGCGAGAGTGCAAAATCCGTGGTTTGACTTATGCAGCACCGCTGCGTGTACTGGCGCGTCTGATCATTTATGACAAAACAGCACCTGCCAGCAGCAAGGTTGTAAAAGACATCAAGGAACAAGAAGTCTTCATGGGTGAGTTGCCTCTTATGACCGGCAACGGCACCTTCATCATCAACGGCACTGAGCGCGTGATTGTTTCCCAGTTACATCGTTCTCCTGGTGTGTTCTTTGATCATGACCGAGGTAAGACCCACTCATCAGGCAAGCTGCTTTTCAGCGCTCGTATCATCCCCTACCGTGGTTCATGGCTGGACTTTGAGTTTGATCCCAAGGACTGCGTTTTTGCGCGAATCGACCGTCGTCGGAAATTACCGGCCACCATCGTACTGCGTGCCCTGGGTTATGAAACAGCCGACATTCTGGACAACTTTTTCGAGACACATAAAATCTCGTTGACCAAAACCAAGATTGAAATGGAACTGGTTGCCGAGCGCCTGCGTGGTGAAACTGCCGTGTTCGATATCAAGGCGGGTAGTGAGGTCATCGTACAGGCCGGACGTCGTATTTCTGCAAAGCACGTGCGGCAGTTGGAGTCAGCCAACATTAAGAAACTGGAAGTCCCGACCGAGTACCTGGTTGGTAAGGTCCTTTTTCATGACGTTGCTGACCCTGCTACGGGTGAGCTGCTGGCTGAAGCGAATGCGGAGCTGACAGCAGAGCTTGTTGAGCAAATTCAGGATGCAGGCATCAAGAAGCTCGAGGTCCTTTACGTCAATGATCTGGATCGCGGTCCGTACATTTCCAATACGCTACGCATCGACCCGACCAAGACGCAACTTGAAGCGCAGGTCGAGATCTACCGAATGATGCGACCGGGCGAGCCTCCCACCAAGGAAGCTGCTCAGAACCTGTTCAACAATCTGTTTTTCGAACCCGATCGCTATGATCTCTCACCCGTTGGCCGGATGAAGTTCAATCGACGTCTGCTGCGTGAAAACACAGAGGGCATGGGTACACTGGACAAGGAAGATATTGAAGCGGTCATGCAGGTGCTGATCGACATTCGTAACGGTAACGGCACTGTCGATGACATCGATCATCTGGGTAACCGACGCATACGCTCGGTTGGAGAGATGGCAGAAAACGTCTTTCGTGTAGGGTTGGTGCGAGTTGAACGTGCTGTGCGTGAACGTCTTGGTATGGTTGAGTCTGAAGGTCTCATGCCGCAGGACATCATCAATGCCAAGCCTGTGGCTGCTGCGGTCAAGGAATTTTTCGGCTCAAGTCAGTTGTCGCAGTTCATGGACCAGAACAACCCACTGTCCGAGGTTACCCACAAGCGCAGGATCTCCGCTCTGGGGCCCGGCGGACTGACACGTGAACGTGCTGGATTTGAAGTGCGTGATGTACATCCGACGCACTATGGCCGTGTTTGCCCGATTGAAACGCCGGAAGGGCCGAACATTGGTCTGATCAATTCTCTGGCTGTTTATGCGCGGACAAACAACTTCGGCTTTCTCGAAACCCCTTACGTCAAGATCGAGAACGGTGTTGCCACAGACAAGATTGAATACCTGTCAGCAATCGAGGAGGGCAACTATGTCATTGCTCAGGCAAACACAGACCTTGATGAAAACGGCAAACTAACCAACGAACTGGTCTCGGTGCGGACGAATAACGAATTCACCATGGAGACGCCTGATCGTGTCGAATACATGGATGTCTCGCCCAAGCAGATCGTCTCGGTGGCGGCAGCGCTTATTCCGTTTCTCGAGCACGACGATGCCAACCGCGCACTCATGGGCTCGAACATGCAACGCCAGGCGGTACCGACGTTGCGTGCAGAAAAGCCTCTGGTGGGTACGGGTATTGAAAGAATCGTGGCTGTGGACTCCGGCTCAGCAGTTGTTGCAAAGCGCGGCGGTAACGTCGACTCAGTGGATGCTGCTCGAATTGTTGTCCGTGTTAACGATGCTGAAGCTGAAGATGGAGGCGGTGTAGACATCTATACCCTCACCAAGTACACACGTTCAAATCAGAACACCTGCATCAATCAGCGGCCATTGGTCCGCGTGGGTGATCAGATTGAGCGTGGTGATGTACTGGCGGATGGTCCATCCACTGATATGGGTGAGCTGGCTCTGGGCCAGAACATGCTGGTAGCGTTCATGCCGTGGAATGGCTACAACTATGAAGATTCCATTCTCATATCCGAGCGTGTGGTTCAAGAAGATCGCTTTACGACCATCCATATCGAAGAGCTTACCTCTGTTGCGCGTGATACCAAGCTTGGGCCTGAGGACATCACGGCCGATATCCCGAATGTCAGTGAAGGCTTGCTCAGCAAGCTGGATGAGTCTGGCATCGTCTACGTCGGCGCAGAAGTGCGTCCCAACGACATTCTGGTAGGCAAGGTCACACCCAAGGGTGAGACCCAGCTGACGCCGGAAGAGAAACTGCTGAGAGCCATATTTGGTGAAAAGGCATCTGATGTAAAAGATACATCGCTGCGCGTTCCACCCGGTATGGACGGAACGGTTATCGACGTCCGAGTGTTTACCCGTGACGGCGTTGACAAGGATCTGCGTGCTCAACAGATAGAGCGCGAAGAGCTCAAGCAGGTGCGTAAGGATATTCAAGACGAAACCCGCATCATCGAAAACGATATCTATGCGCGTATCGAAAAGCTCATCGTCAACAAGGAAGTTGATAAAGGCCCGGAAGGTCTGAAGAAGGGTGACAAGATCACCACTGAATACCTGAATGGTCTGGAGCGGGAACAGTGGTTCCAGATATCCATGCAGGATGAAGCGCTAAACGTGCAACTGGAAAAGATTGCGCAAAGCATCGCTGATCATCGCGAAGCCTTCGAGCAACGTTTTCTGGAGCAGAAAGAGAAGATTACCTCTGGTGACGATCTGGCGCCGGGCGTTCTCAAGATGGTCAAGGTCTATCTTGCTGTCAAGCGGCGACTGCAGCCTGGTGACAAGATGGCTGGGCGACATGGAAACAAAGGTGTAATCTCCATGATTGTACCTGCGGAAGATATGCCGTACAGCGAAGATGGTGCTCCGGTTGATATCTGTCTGAACCCTCTTGGTGTTCCTTCACGCATGAATGTCGGGCAGGTGCTGGAGTTGCATCTGGGTTGGGCGGCCAAGGGGCTTGGCCACAAGATCAATCGCATGATCAAGGCGCAACAGGCTGTCAGTGACATCCGCGAATTTCTCAACAAGGTCTACAACCATGAAGGTGCTTCGCAGCACGTTGATATTGCAAGTCTGAGTGATGAGGAGATCAAGGAGCTTGCAACAAACCTGATACGTGGGGTGCCCATGGCCACGCCAGTATTCGATGGTGCATCCGAAAAGGAAATCCGTCAGATGCTTGCGTTGGCAGACCTTCCAGAGTCAGGTCAGGCTGTGTTGTATGACGGACGCACGGGCGATTCCTTTGAGCGGCCAGTTTCTGTGGGTTACATGCACATGCTAAAACTCAACCATCTGGTTGATGACAAGATGCACGCTCGTTCCACTGGACCTTACTCGCTGGTTACGCAGCAGCCTTTGGGCGGTAAAGCTCAATTTGGTGGTCAGCGTTTCGGAGAGATGGAAGTCTGGGCTCTGGAGGCTTATGGCGCGGCCTATACGCTGCGTGAAATGCTCACGGTGAAGTCGGATGATGTCAAAGGTCGAAACACGATGTACAAGAACATCGTGGACGGCGACCACCGCATGGATGCCGGCATGCCTGAGTCGTTCAACGTTTTGCTCAAGGAAATTCGTTCTCTGGGTATCAACATCGAACTAGAGCAGGATCATTAGGACTGTATCGACACGGTCAGCGCTGCAATCAGTGCGCGCTGACCGGATTCGAACAACCCACACATTTTCCGCCGCAAAGTATCCGCCGCAAAGTATCTGCCGCTAAGAAAGGGGAATAAAGAATGAAAGATCTTCTGAATCTGTACAAAATGCAGGGCCAGACCGAAGAATTTGATGCGATTCGCATCAAGCTTGCTTCACCAGAGACTATCCGATCGTGGTCGTACGGCGAAGTAAAAAAACCGGAGACCATCAACTACAGAACCTTCAAGCCAGAGCGTGATGGCCTGTTCTGTTCAAAGATTTTTGGACCGGTAAAAGACTACGAGTGCCTGTGCGGTAAGTACAAGCGGCTCAAGCATCGCGGTGTTGTCTGCGAAAAGTGTGGTGTAGAAGTCACTCAGGCCAAAGTGCGACGTGAGCGCATGGGTCACATCGATCTTGCCAGTCCTGTCGCGCACATCTGGTTCCTCAAGTCGCTGCCAAGCCGTATAGGTCTGCTGCTGGACATGACCCTGCGCGAAATCGAGCGAGTGCTGTATTTCGAAGCCTATGTGGTTATCGATCCGGGCATGACGCTGCTCGAAGCAGGACAACTGCTCACAGATGAACAATATCTCGAAGCTGTTGAAGAACACGGTGACGAGTTCGATGCACGCATGGGCGCCGAAGCTGTACATGACTTGCTCAAGGACATCGATATGACGTCCGAGGCTGAAAATCTTCGTGAAGAAATCGAAGCGACCAAGTCTGAAACCAAGCTGAAGCGTTTAACCAAACGTCTCAAGCTGGTTGAGTCATTCATTGCCTCCGGCAATCGTCCGGAATGGATGGTCATGACAATCCTTCCCGTGTTACCACCGGATTTGCGTCCATTGGTACCGCTGGATGGCGGACGTTTCGCGACATCGGATCTGAACGATCTGTATCGCCGTGTAATCAACCGAAATAACCGTCTGCGCAGACTGCTTGAGCTGAACGCACCAGACATCATCGTGCGCAACGAAAAGCGCATGTTGCAGGAATCTGTTGATGCATTACTTGATAACGGTCGTCGTGGTCGTGCTATCACAGGCTCCAACAAGCGTCCTCTGAAATCACTGGCCGACATGATCAAGGGCAAGCAGGGACGTTTTCGCCAGAACCTTCTGGGTAAGCGTGTGGATTATTCAGGCCGGTCAGTCATTGTTGTAGGTCCGACTCTTCGGTTGCATCAGTGTGGTTTGCCGAAGAAGATGGCGCTTGAGCTGTTCAAGCCGTTTATCTTTTCCAAGTTACAGCTACGCGGCATGGCCACCACCATCAAGGCGGCCAAGAAAATGGTCGAGCGCGAAGGTGCTGAAGTCTGGGATATTCTCGAGGAAGTTATCCGCGAGCATCCTGTCATGCTTAACCGTGCGCCAACACTGCACAGACTGGGTATTCAGGCGTTCGAGCCTGTGCTTATAGAAGGCAAGGCGATTCAGTTGCACCCACTGGTATGTGCTGCGTTTAACGCTGATTTCGATGGTGATCAGATGGCGGTACACGTGCCCTTGTCCATCGAAGCACAGCTGGAAGCTCGAGCGTTGATGATGTCCACTAACAATGTTCTGTCACCCGCCAATGGTGAGCCGATTATTGTTCCGTCCCAGGATATCGTACTGGGCCTGTATTACATGACTCGCACGCGTATCAACGCCAAAGGCGAGGGCATGGTATTTCAGGACATTGCAGAATGCCACCGTGCCTACGAGAACAAGGTTGCAGATTTACATGCCAGAGTTACCGTGCGCGTAATGGACTCTGTGCAGAATGAAGCGGGTGAATGGGTACCGCAACCTCGCCGTGTAGAAACCACCATCGGTCGGGCCATCGTCTCGGAAATTCTTCCTCCCGGTCTTGAGTTTGCAAACGTTGACTTGAACCTGACCAAGAAGAATATCTCCCGGCTGATCAACCTGTGCTACCGCCGTCTTGGCCTGAAGGAGTCAGTGGTTTTTGCTGATCAGTTGATGTACCTGGGTTTTCGTTATGCAACGCTTGCGGGTGTGTCTATCGGTATCGAAGATATGGAAGTGCCAGACAACAAGAAGACGCTGGTTGCTGCCGCTGAGACAGAAGTGCGTGAGATCCAGAACCAGTACTCTGAAGGTCTGGTTACCAACGGCGAGCGTTACAACAAGGTTGTGGATATCTGGTCATCTGCCAACGATCAGGTTGCAAAGTCCATGATGGCAAGTCTGGGTACCGAAGATGTTGTCAACGCAAAAGGCGAAACCGAGCAGCAGGAATCATTCAACTCCATCTTCATGATGGCGGATTCGGGTGCTCGTGGTTCTGCGGCGCAGATTCGTCAGCTGGCCGGTATGCGCGGATTGATGGCGAAGCCCGATGGATCAATCATCGAAACACCGATCATTGCAAATTTCCGCGAAGGCCTGAACGTTAACCAGTACTTCATCTCTACACACGGTGCTCGTAAGGGATTGGCCGATACGGCACTCAAGACAGCGAACTCAGGTTACCTGACACGCCGTCTGGTCGATGTGGCGCAGGATATGGTGGTTGTTGACCCTGACTGTGGAACCACAGCAGGTCTCACGATGAAACCCATCATCGAAGGTGGTGATGTTGTCGAGCCTTTGCGTGAGCGTGTGCTGGGACGTGTTGTTGCTTCGCCCATCATGCGACCAACCGATGACAAGCATCTGTTGCTGGAGGCTGGAACCCTGCTCGACGAGCACATGGTGGACATGCTGGAAGAAGAGGGCGTGGACGAAATTCTGGTGCGATCCGCCATCACCTGTGAAGCAGACTATGGCGTTTGCAGAGCCTGTTATGGACGCGACCTGGCACGTGGCCACATGATCAACATCGGTGAGGCTGTTGGCGTCATGGCCGCCCAGTCCATTGGTGAGCCGGGCACTCAGCTGACCATGCGTACCTTCCACATCGGTGGTGCTGCGAGTCGATCTGCCGCTGCCAGTAGCGTAGAGGCGAAAAGCAAAGGTAGCATTCGCCTGCACAACATGAAGGAGATTGCCAACCGCGAAGGCAAGCTCATGGCGGTGTCTCGTTCTGCTGAGCTGTCAGTCGTTGATGAAGCCGGTCGCGAACGTGAGCGTTACAAGGTGCCTTACGGTGCTGTTATCCAGGCCAAAGAAGGGGCTGCAGTTGAAGCCGGGACTATTCTGGCTACATGGGATCCGCATACTCACCCGGTTATCACTGAGGTTGCAGGCTTTGCACAGTTTCAGGATTTTGTCGAAAACGTTACCGTAAAGATCGAAACTGACGACATCACGGGTCTGACCGATACCATCATCACGGATCACAAGCAGCGCGGTGGTACGAACAAGGATCTGCGTCCATCAATCAAGCTGTTAGACAAGAGTGGCAAAGAGCTGAACTATGCTGGAACCGAAATTCCCGCAAACTACATGCTACCTCCTGGTGCCATCATCAACCTGCAGGATGGTGATGAGGTACAGGTGGGTGATGTTGTTGCTCGTATCCCACAGGCGTCGTCCAAAACGCGCGATATCACGGGCGGTTTGCCTCGGGTAGCTGACTTGTTTGAAGCTCGCAAGCCCAAAGAGCCTGCCATTCTGGCCGAGAAGAGCGGTACGGTCAGTTTTGGTAAGGAAACCAAAGGCAAGCAGCGACTCGTCATCACCGGACCTGACCAGGAGCATTACGAGGAACTCATTCCAAAGTGGCGTCACATCAACGTGTTCGAAGGTGAGACCGTTGAACGTGGGGAAACCATTGCAGACGGTGAACCTAATCCACAGGATATCCTCCGCTTGCGTGGTGTTGAAACACTGGCAGCGTACCTGGTGCAGGAAATTCAGGACGTCTATCGTCTGCAGGGTGTGAAAATCAATGACAAGCACATTGAAGTTATCATCCGTCAGATGCTGCGCAAGGTTGATATCTCCGACGCCGGTGATACGCGATTACTACGTGGTGAGCAGGTTGACTTTTTGCGCGTCAAGGAAGTTAATGAAGCCTTGCTCGCAGAGAAGCCCAACGCCAAACCTGCCCAGTTCGATAATTTGCTGCTCGGTATCACCAAGGCATCGCTGGTCACTGAGTCGTTTATCTCGGCCGCTTCATTCCAGGAAACCACAAGGGTTCTGACGGATGCTGCAGTGCGGGGTGCACGTGATGACCTGCGTGGCTTGAAAGAGAACGTTATTGTTGGCCGTCTGGTGCCAGCTGGAACTGGTCTTGCGTTCCATAACGAGCGGCGCAAGAGTCGTGCGAAGCTTAATCTCGACCACGATCAGGCGTTTGATCAGGTTATAGAACAGGAATCTGCACTGGCTGCCAATTCTTTGGCGAAAGCAGATGAAGTGCCAGCAAGTCTGCTTGATAGTATCAGTCCGGCAGAGGGTGAGGGGGCTAGCGAAAGTTAGCGGTACACATTTGTCTCAGTGAGCGGATTCAATGGAATCCGCTTAGCAAGTGTTCTGATATGCCCTCTTTACGAGGGCATTTTTTTGCAAAAAATTTCCCCTGCCTGATAGTGCCAGCAAGGGTGCATCAAGACTGAAAACAGCGCAATTGCGGCAGTTTCGGGCCTTTATTCGGCAATGTGTAACTGGTCAGAATGCATACTAACGCGCTTTTTCGCCTGCCAGATGCGACCAACAAGACAATATATGAACCTTGTTGATTAGTAGCCGTGAACTCGCTCACACGTGAGTAACGGTAAGTTTTAACTATCTGGTTGCTGTTTTTGAACCGAGGGCACACGCCTTGCTCCTTCGCTGTTAGATCACGGTAGGAGCCGAGATGAATAACTCAATAGATACAAATTCGTTACTGGTACAGCTTCGTGCGATGGCACAGGATGCGGGTATTCCGCCTTCCGGTGCTACGGCGTCTGAGCTAAGGTCTGCTGATGAATCAGTAGATTTTTCAAAGATTCTGGAGAATTCTCTGCAAGCGGTCAACGGTCGCAGCACCGCTGCCAAAGAGCTTAGAGAGTCCTTCGAGGCAGGCAACCCCAACGTCGAACTGGCTGACGTCATGATTGCTGCGCAGAAAGCCCGTATTTCCTTTGAAGCTCTGTCTCAGGTGCGTAACAAGATGGTTACCGCTTACAAAGAAATCATGAGCATGCCACTTTGACATGTTTTTCCGCCATCTCAGCACAGTTGTAGGCAACCCCTGACCGATGAGTGACGCTCAAACTATCAATTCGCCCGCAGTGGCGAACCCTGTCATGGCAGCCATGGCCCGCAGTCTTGTGGCGCCTCAGCTTAGTGCCCTGCTGATAGTGGCAACAGCTTTGACGCTGGGCGTCGGCTTAATTCTGTGGGGAATGAAGCCGGACTTTGTGCCAGTTTCGGATCAGGGAGGGCGTGAGGATGCCCTGCAGATCATTGAGATGCTGGGTTCACAGAATATTGAATACAAGCTTGATCCATCGACCGGTCTGGTACTTGTACCACGTGATCAGGCGGCTCAGGTACAGATGACTCTGGCTGCAAGTGGCTTTAATGCTGGTAGCAAAGCGGTCGGTTTGGAATTGCTGCAACAGCAACCAGCGCTGGGCTCCAGTCACTTTCATGAATCTGCGCGGTACCAGCATGCGCTGGAAACCGAGTTATCCAGAACCATCGGTAGCATGCGCAATGTGGAGTCTGCGCGCGTGCATCTGGCCATACCCAAACAGTCAGTGTTTGTCAGAGATCGTGAGCAGGCATCAGCTTCGGTCATGATCAAACCTCAGCAAGGTAGAAGCATAGAAGAAGAGCAGGTCAACGCTGTTATCAATCTGGTAGCTTCCAGTATTCCTTATCTGGAAAGCGGGCAGGTAACCGTTGTGGATCAATGGGGCCGTCTGCTATCTACAGGTGATGACTCTGATGGTGGTGCGACAAGGGATCAGTTTCAGCATGCACGCAAGCTTGAGAAGCTGTACTCCGACCGTATTGAATCATTGCTAACCCCTATTGTCGGGGCCGGGCGTGTGCGGGCCATTGTCACGGCTGATCTTGATTTCACCATTAACGAACAAACGCAGGAAACCTTCGAACCGGATCCTGCCCAGCTGCGCAGTGAGCAGGTGGATACACAGATCAACCGTAACGGTGCTGCTGTTGGAGTGCCGGGTGCATTGACTAACCAGCCACCAGGTAACGGTGAGGTGGATCCGGCAATAGCGGAGGCCGATGCAGGTGCGGAAATAACCAATGAAACCTCGTCTGCTGTCAAGAACTATGAGCTGGACAAGACAATTACTCATGTACGTCAGCTGCCTGGCAACATTAGCCGCCTGTCCGCCGCAGTCATCATCGATGACAAGGTGACGGTTGCTGAAGATGGCACGCCGGTGCGCACACCATTAACAGACGAGGAATTGGCTGAGTACACACGTCTCGCCCAGGAAGCCATCGGTTTTACAGAAGCGCGCGGTGACAGTGTTGTCGTCTTCAATCGCTCATTTCAGCCAGTAGAAGAAATGCTGCCAATTGAGCCCTTGCCGATGTGGGAACAAAGCTGGTTTGGGACTATGGTTCGTCAGGTGCTCGTCGGTCTTGCGGTGCTGCTATTGGTGCTGATGGTCTTGCGCCCGGCTGCTAAGCGACTGATGCCTGCTCCTTCGCCGTTAGCGCTGCCGCCGAATGAATCGGAAGATGAAGACAACGAAGGCGAATCAGGCGCGAAATCTGCAGACAGTGTGCGAGAGATTCCCACTCTCGACCCACCGCCGGTGGTATACGGTGACATTCTGAATATGGCAAGAGCAATGGCAGCTGAAGACCCTCAACGTGTTGCAAAAGTCGTTAAGGACTGGGTCTCCGAACAGTAATGGCTGAGGCTGAAGACAAACCCGACAGCACTGATGAACCTGTTGTAGAAAAGATTCCGCTTAGCGGTTCCTCGCAGGCAGCCATTTTATTGATGGCGCTGGGTGAAGAGGAAGCGGCAACCATTCTCAAGCACATGAAGCCTGAAGAAGTGCAGGCTGTGGGTGAGGCGATGGCAGCGATCAATGGCGTAACACAAGAGCAGATCGGCGATACGCTTGACCAGTTCATTAATCGCGTGCGCAACCAGTCGTCTCTGGGTGTTGAATCTGCAAAGTACTTCAAATCGACCCTAACGCGTGCATTGGGAAAAGACAAGGCAACCAGCGTGCTGGCCAGTATGGAGCCCATGGACGATGACTCAGGCCTGAGTTCATTGCAGTGGATGGACCCACGTGTGGTCGCAAAAATAATCAGTAAAGAACATCCGCAAATAATTGCCACCGTGCTTAGCCAGCTCAAATCCCAGCAGGCAGGCGCTGTACTGGATCTACTGGCAGATGATATTCGACCCGACATCATGATGCGGATCGTAAAGCTGGACAAGATCCACCCGGCAGCGCTGGCAGATCTGAATGAGATCATACAGGAGCTGTTTGAGAACAACGCTACGATTGAAATATCGGGTCTGGGCGGTGTTAGTGCGGTGGCTGACATACTCAACAGTGTTTCCAAGGAAGCTGAGGAGCAGATTCTTGTAGCCATTGAAGAGACAGATACGGATATCGTTGCGCAGATCAAAGAAAGCATGTTCATCTTTGAGAACCTATTGGCTATCACAGACCGTGACACGCAGACGCTTCTGCGTGATCTGAGTAACGAAGATCTGATACTTGCGCTAAAGGGTGCATCGGAAGAGATGCAACAGAAGATCTTTCGCAACATGTCGTCGCGTGCTGCTGAGCTGCTTAAGGATGATCTGGAAGCCAAGGGGCCAGTTCGTCTCTCTGAGGTCGAGGATGCGCAGCGCACCATCCTTACCGCTGCTAAACAGGCTGCTGAGGACGGAAAGATATCGCTAGGCGGAAAAGGTGATGACTATGTTTAGAGTGCTCAGTGAAGAGGAATCAAGAAACGTCACTCGCTGGCAAGCGCCGAACCTGGGTGCCGATGCCAGCAAGGTGGCTCGAACCCGACAGCAAGCCAGTCCGCGCCAACCTGATAGTGATGCCGGTATGACATCGTTATTGGGCGGCATGGAGTTAAAGCGTGGTACATCTTCAATACCCTCGTCTGCGCCCAGACTGCAGTCAATCAACCAGATTGATGTACTGGCCAGCCATATGGCGGCGCAGGCTGCACCATCCGAACAACAAAAGGCGTCAGCCAATGAGGTTAGTGCCGCAGCCTCTGCGCAGATGCTGCAGTCAAGCTATGACGAAGGGTATAACAAGGGATACGCTGAAGGTAACGCAGCACTGCATCAGCATTGTGTGAGAGAACTGAGAGCTGTTATAAAAACGCTGGGTAATGCAGAGCATCAACGCGATGACAATGAACTGGAAGATGAGTTGGTTGCACTATCGCTGGACATTGCACGGCTTGTCATACAAAAAGAAATCAAAGCGGATAAAACTGTTATCCGCGACATCATAGCCAAAGGGCTTGATCAATTACCGGGAAGTTCAACAGCGGTAACGCGCGTAAAACTGCATCCGCTGGATGCGACGATTGCTCGTGAATACATGATTGATGATGCCACGGTAAAATTCATTGATGATCCCACGCTTGATCGGGGTGCCTGTCATATTGAATCAGGATCTAGCATCGTAAAGGCAGGTGTTGATGACTGGTTAATCAATATTGCCGAGCAGTTGGGACTGAATGCCGAACCGCTTACCCATGCTACAACGTCAGACTCACCCGCAGATGACGGCATGCTTGCCAAGTCGCCTGACAACTGATCGCAGCCTTTATGCAAACCTCCTCAATAAAGAACCGTCTAAGCCAGCGTCGTTCCCGGCTCGGTGGTGGAGAGCTGCCTGTGGAGGGACGGTTGAGTACGCTGCGTGGGTTAACCCTCGAAGCTGAAGGCTGCAAGGCGGCTATCGGTGCGCGTTGTCTGATTGATACCGTGTCTGGTGACAGTATCGAAGCTCAGGTAGTGGGCTTTAATAGAGAGCGTACCTTGTTAATGGCTGCAGGCTCACTGGATGGCTTGCGATCGCATGCACGGGTACGACCCATTCCGGGGCAGGTAATGGCTCCCGCTGGCGATGCTTTACTAGGACGCGTGATTGATGCGCGCGGGCTGCCCATTGACTCAGTGGGCCCTATGCATGTCCAGGCCAGGGTGCCATTAATGGGAAAACCTATCAATCCACTTGATCGGGCAGCCGTGAAAGATGGCTTTGATGTTGGTGTTCGCGCAATCAACGGATTGGTGACTCTGGGGCGAGGCCAGCGAGTGGGTCTGTTTGCAGGTTCAGGCGTTGGCAAAAGTGCTTTGTTGGGCATGATGACCCGACACAGTGAGGCCGAGGTCACCGTCATTGGGCTTATTGGTGAACGTGGACGTGAAGTCAACGACTTTGTCCGTGAGACGTTGGGTGAGCAAGGCATGAAGCGGGCAGTGGTTGTCGCAGTGCCAGCTGACCAGCCACCGCTACTGAGGCTGCAGGGTGCCATGTTGGCCACAGCCGTTGCCGAGAGCTTTCGGGATCGTGGCAAACACGTGCTGTTGCTCATTGATTCGCTAACTCGCTTTGCACAGGCACAACGCGAAATCGGTCTGGCAACGGGGGAGCCCCCCACGAGCAAAGGTTATCCGCCTTCAGCGTTTGCGATGTTACCCTCGCTGGTCGAGCGTGCTGGCAATATGGCGCATGGAGGATCTATAACGGCAATCTATACGGTTCTTGCCGAGGGTGATGATCAGAACGATCCGGTTGTCGATGCTGCACGTGCCGTACTGGATGGACACATCGTGTTAACCCGAGCCTTGTCAGATGCGTCTCACTATCCGGCGATAGATATCAATGCTTCAGTGAGTCGAACGCGCTCCTCGGTAAATGACCCTGAGCAGGAGCTTGTCGTGAAGAGAGCCTTGAAACTGGCCGCTGCCTACCGCGCTCAGGAAGATATGTTGAGGGTAGGGCTTTATCAACGTGGTAGTGATCCCATCCTTGATGAGGCTGTGGCTGTATGGCCAAAATTACAGCGCTTTCTGCAACAGTCCATGAATGAAGGTATGGACATACCGACTTGCCGCAAGCAGTTGGCCGACGTTGTCGGCGTTAACCACTGAGACGCTTCATACGACAAGCGTCACCATCGTCTTAAACCGTAACCGGCAGGGTATCGCTCGTCTGCGACAAGGCTTGATGTCAATCAGCAGACTTTGCGGACCAGTGTAACTGCAGCTAACCGTTTCAGGCGTCGATTCTGCTGAACACTTCACGTCTTGCGCCGACATCTGTAGTAAGCGCGAAAAGCAGACAACAAAAATGAGTTCCGAGCAATTAGGCAAACTGACGACGCTGGCAGAAAAACGTGCCGACCAGAGCCGTGATCAGCTGAAGCGTGAGCTACAGCAGTTACAGCAGATCGACAGTCATAGTCGAGAGTTGCGCTCGATCAACCAGGAGTACCAGCAAGGCACAATCGATAAAACGTCAATATCACCCCAAATGCTTGCTCAGAGCCGTGGCTTTGTCGAGCAGCTGACAGAAAAACTTGAACAGCTTGATGTGCAGCGAGAACAGAAGGCACAGAGGGTTAATACGCAAAAGCAAGAGTGTCATCAGCGCGCTGCCCAGCATGCCGCCCTCGATCTGGTACATAAAAACCGCGTGCAAGAACATAAGCTCATGACGGAACGTCGTGATCAACAGCAGTTGGATGAAGTCGCAGCAAGGCAGTTTTTTCAGCGACAGAGACACGAACAGGAGCAAGGTAATGACTGAACCTAAACAGGCTTCAGCGCTGAATTTCTTCAGTGCGGCTGCCCCTGCGGGCAAAAAAGGCGCAACGTCCTTTGGTGCTGTTGATACCGCTCAGCCGATCGATAGCACCTTTTCGCGCGAACTTGTCCGTGCCAATGAGCGAAGCGACTCATCGAACAGGCGTCGTGATAATTCGCAGCGTGATGCATTTGAACCGGGTGCGCACGAATCACCGAAACGTACAGAGCCGCAGCGTTCATCCACCGCCGAGAGTTCAGCTCGTTCAGACGCACGGCCCGCGAGGGCACCAGACAAGCCTTCAAGTTCCTCAGCCGACAAGATTGCATCAGCATCGAATGCCAAAGATGTTAGAAAATCGGATAAGAACACTGGTGCAAGTGAAGAGGGTGAGGGCGTCAAGGCGTCTGAGCAGGATAGAGTCAGCCAGGCAACAACCGCTTCGGATTCTGACAGTGTGCCTGTTGACGAATCGGCGAGCACTGCTCTGAAGACTCCAGTAGTTCCCGGTACATCCTTGCAAGTAACGCAAACAGATGCAGAGGTTGTATCAGTTGATGCTGATGACAGTGTGCCCACAGATGCGGCAACCGGTGTCGATGAGGACGCAACTGCCAAAAAGGTGGTGACCCCAAGTCACTTGGTTGACGCACCAAAAGCTGCAGCTGTGCAGCTTCCAGGCTCCGTGGTGCAGGAGGATCTGACAACTGCCAAGCGACCTGCTGTAGCGTTTGTTGATGGTAAACCGCTGTCGCCCGCGCAATTGGCAAATCGTCAGGCACACCTGCTTAATACGCCTTTGGCTCGTGATGCCAAGCCTGTGCAAACAACTGCACAGCCGGCGGCAGGCGAGTCGAGCGAAGGCGAGCTGACAGTAACATTAAATCGACTGGTATCACCTGGGGGCGTCACTCTGGCTGGCGTTGCGAGTCACGCGAACAACCAGCCGCCCGTTACGGAACAGCCTGCTGCAGCAACGTTGGTTGCTGGCGTCATGAATAAACCTGGCTTGAGTGGTGAGGCGACTATTGCGAACGTGAGTCAGCGCATGCAAAACGCGGAGTTGGCAGCCACCGCGGAGGCGGATGCCAGACTTGTTGCTCAACAGGCAAAGCAGGAAGTGATGCAGGAAAATCTGGTTCAGACGCGCCAGATCGCCCAGCAGCAAGTACTGAACGTGAACCCTGCATTGCAGGCTGTCAGTGCTGTTCCGGTTGATAGTGGCAATCAGGTAGCGGATAACATGTTTCTATCCTTGCCCGGCGGCATCGTTACTGCTCCAGTCCTGCAACGAGCAGAAGCAGGAAACACGCAGCTGATCAACGCACCGATAAACATGCCGATACTTCAGGATGATGCGGATAAAGCCATGTCCGGCAATATTCGCTGGATGGTTAACGAAGGCGTCAAAAATGCAGTGGTTAATGTCACACCCAGTGGCATGGGGCCCATCTCGGTGTCTATAGGGATGGATAAGGATCAGATGAGTGTTGCCATCGTTGCGATGCAGGGCTCAACACGTGAGGCGTTGGATTCCATGCTGCCAAGATTGCGCGAACAGCTGGCGGCACAGGGTCATGAGAACGTCAAGGTAGATATCTCCGATGGTCGGCCAAACCAGTCAGACCGCGGTTATGGACAACAGTTTTCCGGTGATCAGGCACATTCTGAGCAAGGTGAGCGAGCAATGGGTACACAAGTTGCTGACGAAGAGTCTGGTAACGCTCAGACAAATGAGACAAGCGTAGCCGCCGTATCGGGACAGGCACAAATAATGGTGGGTAACGATGGCCAGATCAGAAGAAGTTATGACGTTTATGTTTGACATCGAAGAAACGCGCAACGCGCCAGCTTGTGCGATTAGCGCGGTTGGGCGAGTGGCATGAAGCAGAAGATCATTTATGGCGTTCTGGGTTTTCTCGGGCTGGCGATCATTGTTGGCGGTAGCGTCGGAGCTTCGTTGTTTTTCACCGGTGCATTTGATGACAAGCCTGCAATGGCTGCCGCAATGCCTCCGGCTGAGCTACCCCCTGAAAACACGTATTACTACAATGTCCAGCCAGAGTTTGTCGTTAACTTTCAGGGTAAATCGCGTGTCAAGTTTCTGATGATCGAAATGGTTGTTGCAACGCACGACGAAGAAGTCGTGCCGATACTGACAGAACATGACCCTGAGCTGAGAAATACATTACTTAACCTGCTTTCCGAACAGGACGCTGAGGTGCTGAAAACTGCTGAGGGCAAACAAGCGCTGCGCGACGAAGCACTGGTTCTGATTGACGAAATTGTAGGTCGACACCACAAGACCGAGCGAGTACACGATGTATTCATCACTCGGTTGGTCATGCAGTAGCTAGTCATCGAGAACCTATCGAAAAACATGGAGACAAACAAGCAAGAAGCGACGGCGTATGATTTTGTCCAACCCGGGCATAAACTGAATACGCAGTGGCCGGTACTGGATCTGATCAGCCAAAGGATAGCGGGTGAGCTGGGCGTATCATTATCTGAACGCCTTAAGGTCAATATGCGTGGCAGTGCTCAAGCAACTACCCGAAGCAGGTACTCACAGTGTGTGGAATCTTTTGGAAGCACAGGAACAGTGCATGAGCTCTCTCTGGCACCTCTGTCCGGTGGGGTATGGTTTTGCATGGATATCAGTGTGGTATCAGCCATCGTCAACAGCTACTTCGGGGGCAGCGCAGAATTGACACCGCTTGAGGTGCCGCGCAAGTTGTCACGTACTGAAGCGCGTGTCATGCAGCATGTCATCGATGCCGTAGTGGCGTCGGTTAACGAGGGCTGGTCAATGCTTCTGAACATGAAGGCATCGCCTGTGCGTCAAGTGGACGTTGAGCGACTTGCCAATGCAGTATTGGAGCAGGTCATGGTGACCAGTGACATGAGCTTGCAAGTCGGGGAGATCGAATTGCCCTGTCAGCTGATCTATCCCTACGAGACGCTTAACCCGCTCAATGAACAGTTGCAGAAAGAAAAGTCCAGCGCCGCCCGTGTTGATGGTGCGTTCAGTCAGGCGATGGAACGAGAGCTGCTTAATTGTGAGCTGGAGATTCGTGGTGTACTCGCTGAGTCACATATCACCCTTGGAACGTTGCTGGAACTGAAAACTGGAGACTTTATTGCTTTACGTGATGTACAGACTGTCTCTTTCAAGACACAGAATATGCCGTTGTTCGATGCTCGAGTGGGCAATTCGAACGGTAGAGTTTCTGCCAGTCTTTCACGCTGGCACTTACCGGTAAGCTCATAAGATCATGGCCGAAGAGAACACCGAACGAGACATCGAAGACACTGAGGAATCAGTCGCAGTACCTGATGACACGGGTGCGGCAACGGAAAGCCCGGTAGAGTCGCCTGATGAGATTGAGCAAGCTGAAAGCGGTAGCTCTTCGAATGTTCCTGAATCAGCAAATGAGCCGAGTATTGGTAATGAGATACCCGTTGTTGAATCCACAAAGGTCAGCTCTGCTGATGGCAGTGAGATTACGACTCCCATCACTGACATATCCATGTTGCTGGATATTCCGGTTACATTGTCCATGGAGATTGGTCAGACAAAAATCTCTATCAGTGAATTGCTGAAGCTTGGCAAGGATTCCGTCATTGAGTTACAGCGATTGGCCCATGAACCGCTGGATGTGCTGGTTAACGGTACGCTGGTAGCACATGGCGAGGCAGTCGTTGTTGGCGACCGATTTGGTATCAGGCTCACTGACGTCATAAGCCCGCAGGAGCGGCTACGTAAGTTCAGCTGATTCTTGGTGCGATTCTGGCAGGGGGTAAGTCAGGTCTGGAAAACTGAGTTGGCTGGTTCACTCATCTGCTTTTCCAAAGCCCTACCCGGATAGCTTACCTGGCCGTTGAGACGGCAGGTGTTTACCCTTAAGGAGAAGTGAATGTTCCCTTTAAACACGGGAAGATGCCTGCGCATGTCAAGTATAGGCATCGTGTGGTTGTTTCCGGCTACTAGCGTGCTGGCTGCCGAAACCGGAAGAACCGTCGTCAATCCACTGGTAACACTTGGAAAGCTGGCAGTTGCGCTAGTTATCGTGCTGGCGGTGTTCTGGATATTCGCGCGAGTCATGCGTCAGTTCCAGGGCTTTCAGGGCAGCATGCATAATGGCTTGAAAATCGTTGGCGCCTTGTCCGTGGGGCAACGTGAACGCGTGATAGTGGTACAGGCAGGTGATGAGCAACTGGTATTGGGCGTTACCAGCACTCAGATCAACACCTTGCACGTGATGGATAAGCCGCTGACACAGACAACTGCTGCAGCCCCGCAAGGTGATTTCAAAGCCAAACTGTCAGCGGCACTCAAGCGTCAGGTGCCAGTCGAATGAAACGCTTGCTCAATCGCAGCCTCATACTGACTGCGTTGCTGCTGCCACTGGAGGCCTTTGCACAAGCCGGAATGCCGGCGATTATTGTGGATGCTGCAGAAGGAGGCGGCCAGACATGGAGCTTGAGTTTGCAGGCTCTGGTGCTGATGACAACACTGACGTTGCTGCCAGCCATGTTGTTGCTCATGACATCGTTTACGCGTATCACCATTGTGCTGGGTATCCTGCGTACCGCTCTGGGTACGGCGCAAACACCTTCAAACCAAGTGTTGATTGGACTGGCGCTGTTTCTGACGCTGTTCATCATGCGACCTGTATTTACCGAGATTTATGATACTGCCGTGCAGCCATTTCTGGCTGAGGAAATGGATGCGCAGACAGCCATCCTGACGGCAGCGCAACCGTTTCGGGAATTCATGCTAATGCAAACGCGTGACAACGATTTGAATCTGTTTTTGAACATGTCCAATTCACCACCACCGCTGGATGTGAACGACGTGTCGTATTGGGTGTTGCTGCCAGCGTTTGTAACCAGTGAACTCAAGACTGCTTTTCAGATCGGCTTCATGCTCTTCATTCCCTTCCTGATCATCGATCTGGTTGTTGCGAGTGTATTGATGTCCATGGGCATGATGATGTTGTCTCCTTTAATCATCTCGCTGCCCTTTAAACTCATGCTGTTCGTACTTGTCGATGGCTGGAACCTGGTGCTGGGAACTCTGGCAGGGAGCTTTTTCATATGACGCCTGATAATGTCATTGATCTGGGAACCGAAGCGCTGCATGTGACTGTGATGCTGGCTGCACCGCTGCTGCTTGCCGCCCTGGCCACTGGTTTGTTTATCGGTTTGTTTCAGGCCGCAACGCAGATTCAGGAACAGACGCTGAGCTTTATTCCCAAGCTTCTCGCCATAGTGATAGCACTGGTTGCTACCGGGCCCTGGCTATTACAGACCATAACCGACTATACATCCGATCTAATCACCAGCACCGTGCCGCGAATCATAGGGGCATGAGGTGTCAGCGCTGACGTTAACCGCTGAGCAAATCAACAGCTGGGTTGCGCTGCTGATCTGGCCCATGTTCCGGGTGATGGGGCTGTTGTCGATAATGCCCGTGTTGGGAGGCGGAGAGGTTCCGGTTCGTGTACGGGTTGCACTGTCTCTGCTGATAACGCTGATGATCGTGCCATCATTGGGTCCCATGCCTGCGCTTGATCCCTTGTCTCTGGACAGTGTTTTTATATCCTTGCAGCAATTGCTGATAGGCGTGGCCATGGGCTTGCTGGTGTTGATTGCCTTCAACGCAGTAACCATGGCCGGTGAGTCCATTGCGATCACCATGGGACTTGGTTTCGCGCTCATGAACGATCCGCAAAACGGAGCTCAGGTTCCCATGGTGTCGCAGTTCTATCTTGTCATGGCGACACTGTTGTTTTTATCGTTTGACGGACATCACGCGATGCTCATGTTGTTGGACAGCAGCTTTACCTTGCTGCCGGTGGGCAAGTCATTGGGTGCCGATAGTTTCTGGATTCTGGTGACATGGGGTGGAACCATATTCTACGGAGCGCTGGCAATAGCATTGCCAGCGCTTGCGGCCATGCTGACGGTCAACATCACCATGGGCATCATCACTCGCGCAGCCCCCCAGCTCAATATCTTCTCTGTGGGTTTTCCGATTACGCTAATGGTGGGGTTCTTTGCCATCATGCTGTCGTTATCGACGTTTCAATTTTCATTTGCCAGTTTGCTGGATCTTTCCTACGAAACCATTGCTGAGTTGCTGAGAAGCTGATGGCCCAACAGGATACTGGTGCAGAACGCACTGAAGAGGCCACACCCAAACGGATACAGGACGCCCGCAAGAAAGGCGATGTGGCTCGCTCGAAAGAGCTGGGTACCTTTGTGATGTTGATTGCAGCACTGGTTGGCTTTGCCATACTTGGCAGATCGGGCGTAGCTGCCTACAAACAGCTGGCGCAAAATCAATGGCGTATTGAGCGTGAGTTCCTGTTTAGCGATCAAGGGGTATTAAACGCACTGTATGTGCCGTTCGTTGAGGCGTTGTGGATATCGGCACCGTTTCTCTTCCTGATGTTTGTTGCTGTATTCATAGGGCCTTTGTTTATGGGTGGCTGGGTTTTCAGCCTCACCTCACTCAAGGTGGATATGAAAAAGCTGAATCCCCTGTCCGGGATTGCACGCATGTTTGGTGTACAGAGCCTTGCAGAACTGCTTAAGTCAGTATTAAAAGTTGTAGTTCTAGGCGTATTGTCGGTGGTGATGTTCACATTCCATATCGATGATTACATGCGATTGGGATCTCTGCCAATTGATGAAGCTGTCAGCGGTATGTTCGCAATTGTGTTTGCAATCATTCTGGTTCTGGTGATGAGTCTGAGTATTGTTGCCGTTGTGGATGTGCCTTACCAGAAGTGGTCTTATGCCAAGAAGTTACGCATGACTTTCCAGGAGGTGCGTGAAGAAAACAAGGAGCAGAACGGTAATCCTGAGGTCAAGGGAAAGATCAGGCAGATGCAGCAAGCCAATGCTAATCGCACCATGCTACTGGATGTACCTGAAGCTGATGTCATTATTGTCAATCCGACGCATTTCTCCGTGGCCTTGCGTTATGACGACAATCTGGTAGCCCCCATTGTAGTCGCGAAGGGCGTTGATCATATGGCATTGAAAATTCGAGAAATTGCCAAGCACAACAACGTAGAGATTTTTAGTGCTCCACCGCTTGCACGGGCCTTGTATCGGCATAGTGAAGTGGGTGAAACCATTCCATCTGAGTTATATCTTGCAGTAGCACAGATATTGGCCTATGTGCTGCAAGTGAAAGAGGCAAGCTTTAGCGATAGGCGCCGATTAAAGCCACCAACCGATTTATCGATACCCGATCCTTTTGACTCCTCTGAATGATAAGTAATGCAGGTTAACGATGAACATTCTCAACCTCAAGCGACTGATCAGTGAACTACATTTAACCGGATTGGGTGCACCATTTCTGGTGCTGCTCATGCTGGTGATGATGGTTTTACCCATTCCCACGGTGGGTTTGGATTTACTGTTCACGTTCAATATAGCCTTGTCGCTGATCGTGTTGCTGGTAACGGTGTATAGCAGTCGTCCGCTGGAGTTTTCCTCGTTCCCGACAGTACTGTTGGTCGCCACGATGCTACGCCTTTCGCTCAACATAGCATCAACTCGCGTTGTACTTCTGGAAGGGCATACTGGCACTGCATCGGCAGGACAGGTTATCGAATCGTTTGGTAACTTTGTTATCGGCGGAAACTATGCCGTAGGTTTTGTGGTATTCGCGATTCTTGTCATCATCAACTTCATGGTAGTGACCAAAGGTGCCGGCCGTGTGTCTGAAGTCAGTGCCCGCTTTGTACTTGACGCTATGCCCGGTAAGCAGATGGCGATTGATGCCGATCTGAACGCTGGCCTGGTTGACCAGGACGAGGCACGTCGCCGCAGGGCAGACATTGCCAATGAAGCAGATTTCTACGGATCCATGGATGGTGCAAGCAAGTTTGTAAAAGGTGATGCCATTGCCGGACTGCTCATTTTGTTTATAAACATCATTGGCGGGTTTGCAATCGGCGTAGGGCAGCATGGTCTGTCGTTCGGTGAAGCTGCCCACAACTATACGTTGCTGACCATCGGCGATGGCCTGGTAGCTCAGATTCCGTCATTGCTGCTCTCAATGGGCACTGCAATTATTGTTACTCGTGTTTCTTCTGCCGAAGACATGGGTCAGCAGATTTCCATACAGCTGTTCAAGGATCCGCGTGCGATTATCATAACGGCTGTACTGATCGGTCTCCTGGGCGTTGTCCCGGGTATGCCTAATTTTGTGTTCCTGATGCTGGCAGCCTTGCTTGGGGCTTACGCCCATTATTCGCGCACAACGTACGAAAAACCGGAGATGATCATCGAGGACGAGCCATTGCCTCAGGCAAAAACGGATCTGAGCTGGGACGATATTCGCAGTACAGATATTCTGGGTCTGGAAGTCGGGTTTGGTTTGATTCCACTCGTGGATGCTCGTCAGGGTGGAAAGTTGCCTGACAGAATCAAGGCGGTCCGGCGCAAACTGACAGAAGAGCTGGGATTTCTCATCCATTCAGTACACATTCGCGACAATCTTGAACTACCTCCCACGCGTTATCGCATCTCGATTCTGGGTGTGACCGAAGGCGAGGCTGACTTGTACCCTGACAAGGAAATGGCGATTGGTACAGGTGTTGAGTCAAGTTCGTTGAAAGGTATCGTCACAAAAGATCCCGCCTATGGGATGGATGCGGTGTGGATTCGTGTCGATCAGCGTGACTATGCGCAGTCATTAGGTTACACGGTAGTCGATCCGGGCACGGTTATAGCGACGCACATGAGTAAACTACTTACGCAGCACGCGGGTAGCCTACTCGGTCACGAGGAAGTGCAGGCATTGCTGGATTCGCTGGGCAAGAGCGCACCTCGTCTGGTTGAAGATCTGGTACCCAAGATGTTGCCCCTACCCACGGTGGTCAAGGTGTTGCAGAATTTACTCGACGAAGGTATCCCGGTACGCGACATGCGCTCCATTGCCGAAACGTTGGCCGAGAAGGGTACACATACTCAGAATGCTGAAGAACTGACAGCAGCCGTGCGGGTGGCCTTGCGCCGGCAGATAACCGGTCAACTGGCCTCCTTTGAAGAAACCCTGCCGGTCATTACGCTGGATGCTGAGCTGGAAAAACTGTGTCTGGATTCGGTTGCTTCAGAGCATAACGGTGGTTTAGGGATAGAACCCGGTCTGGCGGAAAGACTCTATCAATCACTTGCCGATAGTGTGCAACGGCAGGAAATGAGCGGTGAGCCAGCTGTCCTGCTTGTGAGTCCCAAGTTGCGGCCCTGGTTAGCGGGCATGGTGAGACACACGATTCCATTGCTGAAAGTTCTGGCCTACAACGAAATCGCAGAAACCAAGCGATTGAAGGTGATTGCCAACATCGGTGGCGAAGCCACCGCCTGATGTGCCTGTGCTCATCACCTGCCGCCCCATAGATTATCGCGAACCAGACCATGCAACTTAGACGATTTACTGCCGACTCTACGCCAGCTGCACTGGGTGCAGTTCGTCTGGCGTTGGGTGAAGATGCAATCATTCTTGCCAACCGAAAGATTGGTGATCAGGTGGAGATCATTGCAACCGGTCAAATGGAAGATGCACAGTCCCTGGCTGATATGAGTCTGGGTACGGATGTTGTCCAAGACGCTGCCAGAGAACCTGCTAACGTTGCCAGTGCAAACCTGTTGGCTGGGCAGAAGAACCACTCCTCACGACACAACGGCCATGCGACGACTATTGAAGAGCTCACAGCGGCGATTGAATCCGTTGAGCAACAGGCTGAACCACTGCATTTGGGTCGAACAGATTCATCAAATTCCACTGCTGAGCATTCTGCTGCCCGGTCTCATGAGCGTCAGCCGGCTCAAACTGATCAGCAGGCCAGGCATACACCCTCCGAATTAACGCCCGATGCGCTTGCGCTGGCAGCGATGAATCCTGAGACAGTTGAATCATTGTCGTCGCATCCAGCGCAGCCGTTCGCCGAAGACTCTGCCCCTAAAACCCTCAGTGATGAGATGCAGGCGCTCTCGTCAGGTCTTAACGCCACCGTCGCTCGTCACAATGAGCAACTTACGCAGATCATCGAAGCGCAAAGCGCCATGGTCAATCAATACTTCAAAGGACTGGAAGTGAATCTATGGGGCAACACATCGCCGAATAGAAGATTGCATCTACAGCGACTGTTCGCCCTGGGCATAGGGGCTGAGCTTGCGGTCAAGCTGGTTGAACGATCTGATCCTGAGGCTTCTGTTGATGATGCCCTGCGTCGATCTTTCGCCTTGCTGAAATCCACATTGCCGATTGCGGTAGACAAGACATTCAGCGTACCGGGCATAACCATTTTCTCAGGCCCGACGGGTGCTGGCAAGACAACGGCGCTCATGAAGATGGCAACTCAGCATGTCAAAGAACATGGGAGTGATTCCATCGTAATCATTTGTGCAGATACGCGCAGAATTGGCGCGTTTGAAGAGCTGCAGGCCTACGGTCGTTTACTGGGTGTGCCAACAGTACATGCGCATGATTCATCAGAGCTTAACAGCCTTCTCAGTGCCTTTACCCATAAACAGCTTGTACTCATCGACCATACGTTACCGATGGACGAGGATGCCGTAGAAATACCAAAGCGTTTGCTGGTGCCTGAACTGTCCGATTCAGTACGTCAGTTGCTCGTCCTGTCCGCAACGTCGCAGTCGGCCAATCTGGATAGTTTGCTGGCGCGACATTGCCAGGGGCGGCTGATGCACTGTGTCTTGACTCATCTGGATGCCAATGCTCGGCTGGGTGAAATGTTCAATGCCATTATCAGGCACAACGTGCCCATCGCTTACTGGTCCGATGCTGCCAGTGTTCAGAACCCACTGCAAAAGGCAGATGCCTCTGTACTGATTGCAACCGCCGTTGCGATGAGTCGACGCTTACCTTCCACACCGGATGATGAGTGGCTGCTACGCCTTATTCAGCCGTCAGACAATATGATGTCGCAGTCCGACTATAGCCAAACTACTAATGAGGTCAAAGCCTGATGACCGGTCTGATTTTACTCTCAATAGCGCTCACAGCGCTAGTTGGGGCTCTGTGCACGGTGCTTTACACGCAGCAAGCACAGTCTTTGCAGCAGATAAAGCGACAGCAGGAAATGCTAGCTAATCTTGATACAACATGCTCGGCACTTGCAGCAAGCCAGGAATCAATGAGAAAGCGCATTGATCAACTTGCCACCGATGTGCTGCAACGCGAAATATACAAGAGTGCTGACGATCGACATCAGCTGGCAATGCAAAGTGCAAAGCAGGGTAGAAGCGTATTCGAACTGGTTCAGCGTCATGGTTTGTCATCAGATGAGGCAGCCTTGATTGTTTCTCTGCATGCCCCCAAGCAAGACGAATCCAAAGTCAAGAACGCCAACCTCGTTGATCCAGCAACCGTTGAATTAATCTAGCCGATATGGATATTGCAACTCTTCTTGGTCTGATCGGAGGCATCGGTATTATTATAACTGCCATTTTTATGGGTGGCAGTGTGGGTACCTTCGTTAGCATACCCAGTATCACCGTCGTGGTTGGTGGCACGTTCATGGTAACGCTGTGCCAGATATCATTGGCCCAGTTTCTCGGATCGTTCAAGGTCGCCGGTCGTGCATTCAAACACAAGTCAATACCCCCCGAGCAACTGATAGAAGAGGCGGTCTCGTTGGCGAATGTTGCCAGACGTGAAGGAATACTCGCACTGGAAGGAAAGGAGATTACCGATCCTTTTCTTGAAAACGGTATCAAGATGTGTATCGATGGACATGCAACCGAAGTCGTTACCAAGATGCTTTCCAAGGATATCAATCTGGAGCTGGAGCGTCAGAACACAGGAATTCTCATGTTCAAATCCATTGGTCAGGCTGCGCCTGCCATGGGCATGATCGGAACCTTGATAGGACTGGTACAGATGCTTGCCAATATGGATGATCCCAAGTCTATCGGTCCTGCTATGGCCATAGCGTTGTTAACGACACTGTATGGCGCCATCATTGCCAATGCGATTGCGCTGCCAATCGCCGCCAAGCTCAAGGCGATAAGCAATGATGAGCGACTCAACAAGCTTCTTATTCTCGAATCGATCTCTGGAATACAGGAAGGTGTGAATCCACGTGTGCTACAGCAGATACTGACAACGTATTTGCCTGAGAGCAAACGTGAAGCCGCCCTTAATGCTGGTAAGTAAATCATGAGCGATGATGATGCGCAATGTGAAGAATGCGAAGAGGGGCAACCGGAATGGTTGGCAACCTTTGCTGATCTCATGTCATTGCTGATGTGCTTTTTTGTGCTGTTGCTATCGTTCTCGGAAATGGATCTTCAAAAGTACAAGCAGGTAGCTGGCTCCATGAAGCTTGCCTTCGGTGTGCAGAGAGCAGTTAAATCAGACACCATTCCTCGTGGTACATCAGTGATCAAACAGGAGTTTAGCCCGGGTGTTCCTGAGCCTAGTGTCATGAAAGTGGTACAGCAGAAAAGCTCAGATGACTCACGACCCGAACTGAGAATTGATGCGCCCATTCCATCGCAGGTTACCGAGCTTCAGGAGCTACTTGAGGCAACACTTGCGGAAGAGATTGAGTCTGAGATACTCGAGGTGCTTGTATACGAGGACGGTGTCATGATACGTGTTCGTGAATCTGATGCATTTCCTTCGGGAAGTGCTGAATTGCAACGTGGATTTATCCCTGTACTGGAGAAATTGCAAACGATTCTCAATGACACAGATGGTCGAATCATCGTTGCTGGTCACACTGACAATCTACCGATCAATACTTTTGCTTATCCCTCCAACTGGGTACTTTCGGCTGCTCGCTCTGCCTCTGTGGTTCATTATCTGGCTGAGACCAGTTTTGCTGATCCAAGTCGAATCGAGATAAGGGCCTACGCGGACACAAGACCTGTAGCGCCAAACGACTCAGCTGAAAACAGAGCCAAAAACCGCCGTATTGAAATCAACCTTAGTGTTGCGGAGTCGTAGGTAAATGTCTGCTGAAGAGACCGAAGGGCGTAATCGTCGTGAATCATTTCGCCTTGACGATACGGTGACGCTCAAAGTGCGTGTGCTCGATGAAGAGTCGCTAAAAACCATTTCTGAAGATTTTACAGCGTTCAGGCTACGCTATTGCATGCAATCGCATATGCAGAACCAGAAAGATGTTCGCAAGCCCAAGCTGATACGTATCAAGAAAAAAGACCCGGATATTGCTGAATACCTCGAGAGCCTGGAAACGCAGATAGCCCAGTTGGCCGAACGTCTTGACCAGTCAAGTGACACCTCTGGTGATGCACAGGAAATTACCGGCAGGGCAAACCTTTCAGCCACTGGCATTCGCTTTCGCACCACAATGCCGTTGAAAGCGGGTCAGGTGATTGAGTTAGGTCTGGTGCTGAGTACCAATAATACTCAGGTGGTGATGCTAGGCGATGTCTTGCGGGTGGAAGACCGTCCCGACAAACGCGTTGCTGCATCCATTCACTTCTCGCATATACATCCCGAAGACACTGAAGCAATCATCCGGCACCTGGCAAGGCTTCAACAGCTTGAGCTCCAAGCCCGTCGTGGGGAAGCTTAGTCGTCCAATGGCATGTTGGTGAGCTGAGACAAGGCAAAAAAGCGTGCGTTTCGCCAATAGCCGGCAATGACATCTGGGTGCAAGGCTATTGCGTTACCGTCGGTATCGCGCTCAACGATCCATTCCTCAGGTAGACCGGCAAACCCGTACATTTGTGCAGGTATACCTTCTTCCAATTGAGCAAGGTGCGATTCGCCGGTACGAGCGTGCTGGAATGCAGGCTGCATGCCGGCCATTATAGCGGCGGGCTGGCGGCTAACGCCGACGCTTTCGCTTTCAGACTTTTTTTGCTGGACCGTCATTTTGCTAAGCTCAACCTATCAAGCTTGTTTGTGCATACAGATTTTTTGCTTTGACCCGCTCCGATAGCTCATGATTTTCATCCAGCAGTTTTTGCCTGGCTTGCTGCGCGGATGACAGTATCTGCTTATCCAGCGTCTTAATTTGTTCGATCATTGCCTTTCGCTCAGGACTATCGTTTGCCGTTGGTTCTCTGTCTACCGCTGCTTCTGACAGGCTGGCGTCTTGTGCAGTTGAGTAATCAGTAGCCGGTTCGTATTGCAAAAGGGCGCGACGTTCCTTGTCGAGGCGCTCAAGTTTCTGCCAGTCACCTGCTTTTGCTAACTCATTCATCGCGTGCATCAATGCAATGAGGTCTGATAGCTCAGTGTTGCCAAGCGCAAGCATCAGGCAGCTACCAGACTCTCAGGAGAGATGGCCTGCCATGCATCGCGCAGCACATCGATAAGGTGTGCACAAACACCAAAGCCTTCATCGTCCATGTTTTTTTCAGATGTGATTAATGTATCGATAATGTAGTTGTATAGCTCAAAGAGATTGGCGGCCAGTTCATTTGTTTCGTAGTCTTTTAGACTGGCTTGAAGTTCCTGCACAATGGCAATAGCCTTGTCAGCATGCCTGTGTAGCTCGCTTCGCTTGCCATTGGCAATATGCTGCCGGGCAATCGCAATGTTGCTTAGCGCCCCATCGTATAGCATCTCGATGAGCTGATGCGGTGAAGCACCTTCCACAAGAGTTGCTTTACGTACCGATTGATATGCCTGAAGTGTCATTGTTGAAACGTTGATTGTCCAAGGCGACCTGCGAGAAATCCGCTGGTCTGTTGTAGATTGGTGACCGCAAGATCCATAGCCGTAAACTGTTTGCGCAGTCGTATGCTAGATTTCTCCAGTCGATACTCTAATCGGTCAATTTGCGAATCGATTGAGGATTTGCGTGTATCTACGCCATCCTCACGATTGCTTATGATTCCACCAGCTTGTGTATACTCCTCTACCAGGCTGGAAAACATGCTGGCCAGCCCCGTATCTTTTTTTGCAAAAGCATCCACATAGCGATTGACGCCCTTTTCCAGCGCAGCCTCATATCGACCCTTGTCAATGGTCAGCTCACCTGTCCTGCTGAAGCTGAAGCCCATGTCAAGTGCCGTAGCGCTATCACCACCACCCAGATCAACGGAGTTGAAGAACATGCTGCGCATTCTTTGATCTATCCCGCGAGGAAGCTGATCGCCGCTTAGATCGTTCTGCGAAAGGTTGCTCAGTGTGGTGCTCATGGCGTTGTATGTTGAAACGAATTCATCAGCTGCACTTTTCAACGTCGTCAAATCACGGCGCGAATCGACGGTGGACTTGCCAACGCCTGTCAGTTCCAGCGTTACTCCACTGATAACATCACTGATAGTGTTTGATGAGCGGGTTACCTGAAATCCATGCACGATTAGGCTGGCGTCTGTGGCTTCGGTAATTTCTTCAAACCCGGCTGAGTTGTTGCCGAAGGGCAGGTTGCTATTACGGCTGACGCCTATCTGGCCAGCGGTGCCTGATTCTCTGGCGGTCAATACAAGTCGGCTGCCACCATCGACATTGATGATACTGGCGGATACTGTCTTGTTTTCAGGGGCTTCATTGATAGCGTTACGCAGCCCGGCCAGGCTATTATTGCTGTCGTCTACAACAACATCAAAGCTGTCGGTTCCGGATGAGAACGTCAGTGTACCGTTCTCAACTGGTGAGTCTGCAGAGGCATAAGCGCCACTGGCAAGTCGATGGTTGGTTGCCAGAGCAATGACTTCAACTTCATGATTAACTGCAGAATCGCCGTTGTTCGCAGTAGCTGTAAATACCTCTTCGTTGCTACTGCTCGCGACAAAGCCGCCAAAGTCAGAGTTTGATCCCAGTTTTTCGGCTGCTGTCTTAAAAGCACTCAGCGCGCTTTTTACAGTTCCGAATGCGCTTAGTTCTACATCCAGATCGGCTTTTTTCTGTTCGAGGGCGTTTACCGGTGCTCTTTCGATTTCGCCCAGTTGTCTTAGTATGCCCTCTACATCAATTCCGGAGCCTACTCCGGCTGCTGTTAATGCCATTGCTGAAATTCCCCCATCGAGACTAAATTGGGCCAATAGGGAGCGCTAGGCGCTCCCTATTGGTGCTCAGCTAGTGGAAGATTATCCCAAAAGCTGTAATACGCTTTGCGGTGCCGAGTTGGCTTGCGATACCATCGCATTACCCGCTTGCTGCAGAATCTGCGCGCGAGTCATGTTGGCCGTTTCCACTGCAAAGTCAGCATCCATGATGCGTCCACGAGCAGCTTCCTGGTTCTCTTTACCCACTTGCAGATTGTTGATCGCACTTTCGAAGCGACTCTGTACCGCACCGAATTCGGCGCGAGATGTTGTCACGTCATCGATCTTTGCATCAATTGCACTGATCGCGGCCAGTGCAGAGCCGACAGTACCAATGCCTTCGCCTGTTGCTTCAACAGGTGCCAGAGCGATATCCAGCTGATTACTGGCATCGGTGTTTGCACCAACCTGGAAAGTGATCGAGCTTGCCGCACTTGCATCTGCCGTGAATACACCAGCAGAATCTCTTGTTCCTGCCAGGCGCAGTACAGTTTCACCGTTGAACTTGGTTGTGTCAGATATTCGTGTGATTTCTGCGTCCAGAGCAGCGAACTCAGCGTTCAGGTTGCCACGGTCAGCGCTTGAGTTTGTACCGTTTGCAGACTGCACCGCAAGCTCACGCATGC